>JABDAW010000072.1 GCA_013288905.1 Bacteroidota bacterium
TGAGCGGGCTGTTTAATGACACCATGCAAGCTAATTATGGCACCAGATTAACCCCAAATACCTCCAATAATCCTGGTGGGAGATTCGGAGCCATCGCCTGGACGGATGCGAATGAAAACTTATGGCTCTTCGGTGGCTCTAAGGTCGGAAGCATTTCATTGAATGATATGTGGAGATACGTTCGTGATACATCCTGCCCTGTGATTGGTCATGTTGGCAATGTAATAAGTTCCTTTTCTGTTGATTCCAGTGAATGTGTCAATGCCACCGTCAATCTTAGCAACACAAGCGTCAATGCCATCGCCTATAATTGGGACTTCGGAGATGGAAATACCAGCCCTGCCTTCAATCCGAGCCATACTTACGACACTGTTGGGACTTATACCATCACTTTGATTGTATATTCCGGATGTGATAACAGATCAGATACAAGCCGCAAGACGATACAGGTACATCCCTTTGCTGTTGCGGCATTCAATGCTGATTCTCTCATAGGATGCGATAGTCTTACTGTCAATTTCACTAATACCAGCACCAATTCTACCTCTTATCTCTGGAACTTCGGAGATGGAAACACGAGTCCAGCCATCAATCCAACACATAGTTACCATGACACCGGCAATTATAATGTTACCTTGATTGCATATAATGATGCGGGGTGCAATGATACTGTAACACGCGCTAAATTTGTCTCCATCATCCACCCATTCGTCATCAGTAAGTTTGGTATCACCAATATGAATGAAGGATGTGCGCCTTTCACCGCCAATTTTATTAATACATCAATCAATGCCACTGCTTATGAATGGCAATTTGGTGATGGAAGCACTGCTACTGCCATGAATCCGACACATATCTATAATGATTCAGGGCTTTATAACATCACACTTATCGCCAGCAACCCCACGGGGGTATGTAATCCTAAGCCCGACACCCTTATTCTTCATGATTATATCAAAGTTGATACGTGCATCATCACCCAGCTCTATCCAAGCCTTAATAATGGCAACTTCACCTTAGATTATACCACCACAGTGCCCGCCACCTTTATGGTAATTGATGTTTTAGGACAAACGCTCATCAATTACCCTTTGCCAAAACTATCCGGCAGTGAAGCGTTCTTCACCCCCAATCTTGCCAATGCACTTTATCTCTGGGAAATAGTTTCGGATGCCGGCATTCTTGCCAAAGGAAAGTTTGAAGTCATGAGATAACAATTATCATATCTTTGCCGACCCTGACATAATTCATGCATCTCTAAACACATTCCAAATGAACCTTTTCAAAAACCATATCAATGAATAAAATAATCAGGTACCTGCTGGTCTCCCATTGGATAATGGGCAAGAGAACCAGTTTCAAGAACTTCGAGACCAAAGAAATGTATTACAAATTAGAAGGCTTGAAGATACCTTTCCTCATCAGCACCATCAAATACATCGAAGGCAAAAAGCGGCACTGCATCATTCATTTCATCAACGGAACGTGTATCTCCTTCCCCAAGAGCATAGGCTTCTTCAGCCCTTATCTCGCGGCAAATCACTTCGGAAGATTCCACAAAGGCTTCATCATGAATTTCCATTGCATACTCTTTATCAATGAAGTCGAAGGATGTGTGGCAATGATGGGAAATGATGATTGGTGCCCCATCTCAAGACGCGAAACAGCCATATTCTTAGAGACTTTCGGACGCTTTGTAAAATTCAAAGGCATCAGGCAAAGAAGAAAATAGGGAGGCAGGGAGGAATAGGGGAATAAGGGAATAGAGGTATAGGGTATAAGTTTGGTACATTAGACCTCTTTCATAATTAAGGCAAAATAATGTGGCTAAAGCCCCGTAAGTCGTGCGTTTCAATAACCCCCCGATTAATCGGGGGGTTATTACTACAGATGGTGTATTGGCTTTAGCCAAATCAATGGTTTTGACAGATTTTTGTTGTTAATTATGAAAGAAATCTATTGCCAAACTTATACCCTATACCTCTATTACCTTATACCTTTATCCCTAATTCCTGTTTTAAGGGTCTGATTTCCAAAAACAAATTTTTACTTTATTAATCCTTTATTTTACCGTTAGTCCTTAATATTTGGCTGGTATGAAATTAAACTCTAATATTGCACCCTCAAACAGAGATAAAAATCAGGCAAAGATGAATACGAATAAAGCAAATGTTGATAACACAAATGGAAGGATGAAGATCGAAAATCCTTCCGATGGATTCTATAATCCATATCATACTATGCCTGATGTATTCCCTGAAAACAGCAATCCATTTACAAATAACGCGAAACGGTTTTCTAATCCTGAACAACGAAATGCAACTCTATCTATCGAAATTCATATCGCGACTACCAACATTCGTGTTTTGGATAACGAAAAGCTAATCATGGATAACGAAATCCCAATCATGGACAACGAAATCCTAATCTTGGGCAACGAAATCCTAATCATGGACAAGGTATTCCAATTCAGAGAATGGAACTTGATAGGTACGGCAACAGCTTACAAATCACATAAATATAATAAAATAATAGCAAAATAAATTTTTAATAAATCAAAAAAACATGAATAAAAAAGCATTGACATTTTACTGGATGTGCAAACAGATTCAATTAAGAAATAACGGAAGCCCAAGCATCGTGGCAAGCTATGCACCTTATGCGGCTGATGTCGTGAAATTCAACCTTGATATTCTGGCTCTCGAAGCCCTGATGCCTGCAGCCCTGATCATCGGTACAGGATACACACTGGATCAAAATGTGAACAAAAATACCTGTTCAGAATATTGGGATACAAGCGTTTGCAAAATCATCAAAGGTTTTGCTTTAAAGTATGGTAAAAATGCTTTCTTTCAGGAAGTGAATTTTACTGTTTCTAAATTAAACAGAATTCCTTTGCCTCAATATTATGCTGCTATTTCAAGTTTGAATGAAGCATGTGAAATTATCATTGTAGATACCCAGTATGTTGCAGGCGATTATGCGGTCACTTCGGGCATTCTGACTGCCGGCATGGCATTGGCGAATTCCTTTCTGTCTGTGACCGGAGAAGCCAGGCATGTCAAGAGTACCAAAGGTGCTACCAACTTTGAAATCAAAGGGGCTTTGAAAACTTTACAGACCGATCTAAACGTCATGGACAATGATATTTTTGGTATCACTACCGCCAGCTTTCGCAATCAATATTTTAGAGATCGCAAGATCATCGTCACCATCATTCACAACACCATCAATTTCTATGCGGTAGATTCTGTTTCCGGCGACCCGATAGACAGAGTTTTTATCATCAACCAAGGTGCTACCGTAGGTGATTATACCAACATTGATGGCTACGTAGATTTGAATAAAAAATCAGGCACCAATATCCTTGTCATATCTCATAAAGACCCGATAACAAAGGTGGTTGACTACATTCCACAAACCATCAGAGTAAAAGCCCTTTACAAAAAAGCGATAACAGTAACCATAGAATTGGTAAAAATTATTACCTCCGAAGATGCCAAAGAAGCGGCAAAAAAGACCACCTCCAAAAATAATAAAGCCATCGAACCAAACGTAACTATTGACAATCCTGCGGAAGCCAATGAACCGGAAGTCAAGGCTGCAATTCCTGAAGCTAAGAATACCCCTGCGTCAAATGCAGCTAAAACAGTGAAGGAAACTGCTGCCAAGAAAGTGGTGGGGAAGAAGAAGAAATAGAGAATTCGTGATTTTGTAGGAAAGCAACGCTTCCCTTTCAAAATCCCATAGAAATAAAGCTTAGATCGGTTTGGATTAATCTCATTAACAAGAATTTTGTTAATTTTGTAACCATATATTCTATAAAATAAAATTTAAAAACATGATAAAAGAATTTGAAAGAGTGGTATTAAAGGAGGATTTAAAAGGCACCCAATACATCAAGGGGGATGTAGGTACTGTAGTCACTATATACCCTGACAATAAAGGATATGAAGTAGAATTCTTTGCCCTCGACGGCTCCACAATCAGTGTCGAAACAGTGATGGATTCTCAATTAATACCTGCCAATGCCATTAAAAAAGTGCTGCATGTGGATTCGCCTAAGCATCCTGTAAGCCGCGAAGCTGCTGACAGATTGCATCGCCATGAAACCAATAATCCCGATATTACTAATCATCATTTTATTGTTCCACCCCAAAAGGGGAATGGAATCATAAAATGATGAAAGAAAAAATTGACAAATAAGAAAATAATGGCAAAAAAATTAACAAAGGATCAACTCAATACAATTTGTTTCTGGAAGGCTGCTTCAGAAATTGCTGAAACCAATAAAGAGGCTTTTGAATCACTTGCGGATCATAAGGAAATAGACAGAAAATTAAAAGCAGAATTTCATAAGCGTTGGGACCACCTGGATGATAATCAAAAAGAATCTGTAATTATTGAGGAAAAACGTTTAAATGATGCGTTTGCAAAAAAGGAGGCTAAAAAGAAAAAGAAATAATTTCATCATGACAGTAACTGAATTAATAGAGAAATTAAAGACCTTCCCACCGGATACAATAGTAGTAAATCCAGGAGATGATTGGCGTTATATGCCTATATTAAAGGTAGAATCAAAAATATCTGATTTCCAGAATGGATATTATTCTTGGGAAGATGATCTTGAAAGATTTCCACCTAAAAATCCTATTCCAGTAATATTATTGGATGACGATTATTAAAATGATCAATCATAAATTATAAAAAGAAAATTGAGATAAGACCATGTCAAAAAAACTAACCGACCAACAAGTATCCGAGCTTTGTGCAGCTATGAGGAGTTTAGAATTTCTCGAAAAACATCATAACGATATTGATACAATTCCAGGGATGAAAGCAGAAGAAGAAAATCTAAAGAAAGTTATTAATACCATTTGGGATGCTATTGATGAGGATGAACAAAACTGTGTTCTTGAAGAGCATAAAAGGCAAATAGGTTTATAAATAATGAAATTGAAAAAGCAAAGAAAAAGAAAGAAGCTGGAAAACATAATTAAAAAAGGAAAGGAATTAATATGAAAAAGGAAAGTAAAATGGCACCGGTATTTGAAATTGAAAAGATAGAATATGTCAACAGTAATTATGTAAATTACGCTTTATATATAAATGGAAAAGATACCAAAGCAAGATTCGATTTTAATAAGAAAAAAAATGAATACCAATATACAGATTCTGATGATGATTACAAATTCATGAATAAAATTTTAGCTTCAAAAAGTGAAACATTCCCTGATAACATATTTTTACCAATGTCAATGCCAGAAAATACATATTATAAAGAAATCGAACCTGGAAGCTGGATAATGTTAAGAAAACAAACCAAAGAATTGCATTGGTTTATTTCATTCAAACATTTAAGTGCAGAAGAACTTTTTGATTCATGCAGCCTGGAAGTATTTCTCTCTGAATTTAAATTGACAATTGAGAATCTTAAATACCGCGATATTAGATTAGATGGTAATGCCGAATATAAATGTTATATTCCTATCACCGAAGGACAAACGGTTAAAGAGAATTTATTAATATTTCAAAATCTGATCAGTCAAGCTCTTTATGAAACAGATAAACGGATGACAGATAAAAGAGTGAAACATCTTTTGGAATATCAGACGACTGTCGTGATGCCGAAATAGAAGGGCAGATAAAACTGGAAGATATGCTTATTGATTTCAGTTATTAATCAGATAAAAACAATAAACCTCAAATTTAAAATATGCCGCATGGAAACACCCCTGAATTTAATCAATGAAAAAGAAACCCGTGCCTTGGCATTTGTGGTTTTTATAGGCTGCATAGTGTTTTTGATTACGAACTTTATCTATATTTATTGGTTTCTATTAATGGAATTCCTGTTAAGGGTTTTTACCAATATCGCTTTTACTCCTGTAAAACTCTTGAATAATTGGATTCTTCGGACATTGAAAATAACACCCAATTTAATTCCTCTTGCTCCCAAAAAACTGGCTGCGTTTCTTGGAATGCTGTTTTGTATTTGCATCCTGATTACCTATTACTACGACTTCCTGTTTATTGAGAAAATTCTTGTCGGATTAATGACATTATTCTCTTTCCTGGAGTTCTCTATTAGCCTTTGCGTAGCCACTGTCATATACTATAAGGTAGTCAAAAAATAAAATATTGTAGTTCAAATATAACATAAGAAATCAATATTAAGACAAAAAATTTCTATTAAGAAAACCGGAATGGTATTCTTTTTAAGATTTCAATTATAGTTATCCTTTTAATAAACTAATTACAAACAGAAAGTTGAAAAATCAACAACCTAAAGGTTTCGTATCTTTGCAGTCAAATAATATAATCATATGAATAGAGTAGAATTTAAAACGACAGTTCACGATGGGATGATAGAAATCCCTAAAGACAGTCCTGAAATAAAGGATAGAGAGGTGAAGGTAATTATTATGTGGGAAGAGAAACCCATGATGGAAGAAATTGAGAGTAATAAAAAACCCAAGCTTTCTGATCTACGAGGTAAAATGACGAAACAAAGTGAAAAAGAAATTGACGATCAGATTTCAGATTTAAGAAACGAATGGGAGAGAGATATTTAATAGATACCTGTGCTGTCATTAAATATCTGGATGAGATTTTCCCTTTAGCAGCTTTAACTTTCATGGATACAATTGTTGATGCAGATTGTAAAGTTTCATTCATTACCAAAATTGAGTTGTTGGTCTGGAATCCACCAAATCCTAATGATATTAAAATTAGAAAAGCATTTATTACAGGTGCGGAAATTCATTTTATTAATGATGAAATTATCGAACAAGCAACTGAAATAAGGAAAAAGACTAATATCAAATTACCTGATGCAATAATTGCTGCTACATCTATAGTCCATAATTTTATTTTATTATCGGATAATGATATTGACTTTAAAAAAGTTGAATCATTAGGGCTTAAGTATTTGAATCCTAAATTAGCCTTTATATAGTAATTAATTATGACCATACTACCTTCCACTGCGATTTTATCGGCACTGAAATCAAAAGCGTAAATACAAATTATATTAAAATAAATTAATACAAAAAACTTATGAGAAGAAGAAGATACCCAAGGAGAAGAAGCAATAACCCTGTAAGAAGAAAACCGCCGGGACACAAGGAGACTCTTGAAATGATCAGAACATACATCAGTGATGAAAACAAAATCAAACTGGAAGAGACACTGGCTCTCCATGAGGATTCGGTCGCGGGTTTTAAGTTGCTTAGAAAGGATTATGACGGCATCAAAAAGGAGATAAAGAAAATTGAGAAAAAACGATTAAAGCAATTAGCCGAAAGCCCTGAGCGCAGCACAAATGGGATAACGAACAATATTCTAAGCATTGAGAAAAAGTATGTGGGCATTGAAAAGGCAATAAAAAATTATAAGGTTGTTGAAAGGGAATATATAAGAGATTTGAAGTATTATTCCAGTGATTTTGAATATAGGCTTAGAAGATTAAACGAACAGACAAAAAAAGCAAATAATGAGATTGCAGCAGCTTATGATTGTATCAGGATTACGAAAAGATATTTTAATTATATTGATTCTACATTTAAAAGTTATGAACATCATAAAGACCTCATGAAATTAATTGCAAAACGAAACCTGGAATTAGCAAAAGCAAAGGCATTGACGGGGAATCAAGATATATAGTCTTTCTCAGCCTTATAGCGTGGTTGCCCTACCTGTCAAAAATTAAAAAACCTATTAAAATAAATCATGGAAGTATCCTATCAATTTATTCTTGGACATGTGGCAGTCGCAGGTTCTATTACCGCATCAAGGAATGCGAAGGGCGGAATTACCAATCCTGCCACAAAATATAAGATTTTCAAACCTGGTCTTCTTGCGCAATTTGCAGGTCCTTATGAGGATAATTTAGGATATATGAAATATCTTGAAACAAGATTTTCATTAGACCCAAATATGGGAAGTACAGAAACGGTGGAAGATGTGAAGTGGTATTCAGGGAAAGAGGAACTTGATATGCAGTCCTTCATGGCAACAATGATCCGACTTCTGAAGGATGGTAAAAGACATGCTGAGGGAAGAATGAATGAGAAGGACTCTGAAAAATTTGAGCGGGAATGGGATGAGTTGATGGTGCATCCATTTGCGAAAGCTCTTGAAAGTCAGGATCCGGAGGAACAGAAAATAAAAAATCTGAAAGTAAATCATGTTATCCTGACAGAGGGTTCAGCGAATGGATATGAAAGCAACAGAATGGGGATTGGGGATTATTTTGTCAATACAAAAACTTTTAAGACCTTTAATGACACTCCTCAATTTGAAGCCATGAGAGCTGATATAGAAAAATTCGACAAGAATCAAGAAGCAGTTATATTAGTGGATATAAGCAAGAAGATGAATAAATATAAAGCAGAAGCCAAAAATAACAGTGAATATGCTACTACGATACTTCGTAATGTCATCAATGAACATCATTTTAAATATACTGGCATTGCACAGCCACTTTATTTTCATCAGATAGGACCGCATACCAACTGGAAATGGATGCCTTTTGAGGATTAATCACCCCAATCCTAAACTATCAAAACAATATTACCAAAAGAAGACAATCAGGCTTTTTCAACCGTCAATTAATAAGGATCAACATCAATATGGACAGTTACAGATTTATAATCTGCCAGACCTTTGAAATTGATGATAGTATCCATGATCATTTTTTTTGCATTACGAATGGATGACTCTCTCTCAATCTTGATAAGAATATCCTTTAGGAAAAGATTGCGTACCCTTGATACAAGCGGAGATTCAGGACCAAGAACTCTTGCTCCCAATACTTTCTTCAGGTCTTGTGAAAGGTGAAAGGACGCATTATCTATTAAGGAAAAATCCTTGTGCTTCAGGGTTAATTTTATGAGGCGATGGTAGGGAGGGAAATGGAATTTATTGCGCTCTGACAATTCTTCGGAATACATCTTTTCATAATCATTCATCAGGACATGCTGAATGATAGGGTGCAATGGATTCTGGCATTGGATGATAACCTTACCGCGTTTCTGTTGCCGCCCCGCACGACCGCTCACCTGTGCCATCAGTTGGAAGCTCCTTTCGTAGGAGCGGAAGTCAGGGAAGTTTAACATGCTGTCGGCATTCAGGATTCCTACTATACTCACATTGTTGAAGTCCAAGCCTTTCGTAACCATTTGTGTGCCTACGAGGACATTGATTTTATTCGACTCGAAGTCACCGATGATTTGTTGGTAGGAATATTTTGAACGTGTCGAATCCAAGTCCAGACGGGCGATTACAGCATCAGGGAAAAATATTCCCAACTCTTCTTCGACCTTCTCCGTTCCAAAACCTTTCATCTTAATATCGTTATTACCGCATGCAGAGCAGCTCTTCGGAATCTTCCCGACATATCCGCAGTAGTGACATCGCAAAGACTCATTCGATTTATGATACGTAAGCGATACATCACAGTTGATACAATGAGGAGACCAGCCACAAGTAACACATTCAAGGATAGGTGCAAAGCCGCGCCGGTTCTGGAAGAGAATGATTTGTTCCTTCTTGTCAAGGGCTGTCTTTATTTCTTCTATAAGTAGGTTTGAGAAGTGAGACTTCATGAGTTTTTTCCTCTTTTCTTCTGCGATATTTACCAACAGAATCTCTGGTAACAAAACACCTCCATGTCGCTTGGTAAGGTTAACCAATCCATACTTATTAGTTGCTGCATTGTAGTAGCTTTCAATGGAAGGAGTTGCAGAGCCTAAGAGTGTTTTCGCATCGAATAACTTTGCGAGCACCATAGCTGAATCCCTTGCGTGGTAGCGGGGAGCAGGATCATATTGCTTGAAAGAATTCTCATGCTCTTCATCAACAATTATCAAGCCTAAGTTGTGATAAGGCAGAAAGATTCCTGACCGTGCTGCAAGGATTACAGAGATGTTTTCATAAGCTTTATTGGAAGTTTTATTCAATAGATTTCTCCAGACTTCCACTCGCTCATTTTCTGATAATCTTGAATGATAAACCTGCACGAGATTGCCGAAATGTTTCTTCAAGCGATTAATGATTTGGGTGGTCAGGGCTATCTCCGGAAGGAGGTATAAAACCTGCTTTCCCTGTGCAAGAACTTCTTCTATTAAATGGATGTAAATCTCCGTCTTTCCACTTGAAGTTATTCCATGCAAAAGCAATATATCCTTCTCTTGGAAGTGATCATTTATTTCCTGAAAAGCCTGCAACTGAAATTCATTCAAGTCCACCTTGTCTTCCACGTCCTGGGCGGAATTGGAGAGACGGGACACTTCTTTTTCTTCCAATTCAAAGATGCCTTTCTTTACTAATTGAAGGATGAATGCTGATGATGAATCGGCATACTTTATAAGCTCATCGCGCACCACTTCTTTTCGTTCTTTGTCATCATAAAGCAGCTTCAGGAATGACATCAACAACTCGGCTTGTTTGGGAGCCTTCTTACCCAATGAATCCAACTCTTTATTCAGTAATTCTTTGTTGGAATATGCTTCTGATAAGCTCACATAGACCTGTTTGCGGGGCTTGTATTTCGTATTGATTTCTTCATGAATCAGCAGCAGCCCACGATCCATCATCCCTTTGATGATGGGGAAGACCGTCTTCTGATCCAATATCTTGGAGACTTCGTCGAGGGTGATGATATTGCTTATTTCCAAGGCTTCTATGATGAGGAATTCTTTATCATTGATGATTTTTAAGTGATCTTTATAGTTCTCTGTGAGTGATATTTTCGTTTCGCTTTGAAGCTTCAAACCGCCTGGCAGTGCGGCGTTCATGACTTCGCCGAGGGTGCAGAGGTAGTAGGCTGCCATCCATTCCCAGAGCAGGAATTGTTCTGCGGTTACGATGGGTTCGTCATCCAATATGGAGATGATATATTTGGCTTCATAATCTTTTGGCGGAGTCTCTTTTATTTCCTTAATTAATCCCGTATAAAGTTTGTTTGTTTTGAATGATACAACCACGCGTTTACCAACGACTATTGAGTCATTCAGCTCCTTAGGGACCCGATAAGTGTATAACTTAGGAAGTGCCAGGGGCAATATAATATCTATGAACAGGGTAGGGAATGACATGAATACAAGACCGCTAAATTATGAAATATGAAATTCTATTTTCCATGCCCTATCGAATAAAATTATTTTGGCACAAATTCACTGGGTAGATATTGAGTTTATAGTATGCAAAAAAATAACCCTCCAAAAATGAATTATCTGGAGGGTTATTAATATTTTAGAAATCGTTTTATCAGGCAACCTTGAGTTTATTGATATTAGCTTTCTTGAGTTTCTGAGCTGCATATTCTTGGGTAATGATCAGCTCCTTTTGAGTTTTATCAGATGGTGTATCATACATGGCATCTAACATAATAGCTTCACAAATAGAGCGAAGACCTCGTGCACCAAGTTTAAATTCCATTGCCTTTTCAACAATGAAATCAAGAACATCCTTCTCAATTTTCAATTCAACATTTTCCATTTCAAATAAGCGATGATATTGCTTCATCAAAGCATTCTTCGGCTCAGTAAGTATCAATCGGAGAGTCTCCTTATCCAGAGGATTCAGATGGGTAACAATTGGCAATCGGCCAATCAATTCAGGAATCAAACCGAAACTCTTCAAGTCCTGAGGGGAGATGTATTGAAGCATGTTGTTCTTATCCAATTCCTCAGTGTCTTTATGGTTCTTAAAACCTACAGCAGAAGTCATCAATCTTTTAGCAACCTTTCTTTCAATACCATCGAATGCACCACCGCAAATAAAGAGAATATTTTGTGTGTTGATTGCAATCATTTTTTGTTCAGGATGCTTGCGTCCACCTTGAGGAGGAACATTAACAATTGAACCTTCCAATAACTTCAACAAGCCTTGTTGCACGCCTTCTCCGGATACATCGCGAGTAATAGAAGCGTTGTCACCTTTGCGGGCAATTTTATCTATTTCGTCAATGTAAACAATCCCTCTCTCTGCAGAATGAACATCATAATCCGCAGCCTGCAAAAGGCGAGTCAAAATGCTTTCAACATCTTCCCCAACATAACCGGCTTCAGTAAGAACAGTAGCATCAGCGATACAAAACGGAACATTCAACATCTTGGCAATCGTCTTTGCAAGAAGGGTTTTACCAGTTCCGGTCTCCCCAACCATGATGATATTACTTTTCTCCAATTCTATTTCGTCAGTCTTTTTAATGCGGCTGGTAAGACGTTTATAATGATTATAAACCGCAACCGCCAATACTTTCTTCGCCTGATCCTGCCCTATTACATAGCCATCCAGAAAGTTTTTTATCTCTTTTGGAATCAATAAATGAAGTTGAGAGCCGAGGGTGTTTTTTAATTTATCAGATAGCTCTTCATTCATAATCGTCTGTGCCTGTGCAATGCACTGGTCACAGATATGTCCATTGATTCCAGCTATAAGAACAAGGGTTTCGCTCTTATCCTTTCCACAGAAAGAGCACTTGATTTCTTTTGTTACTTTACCTGCCATTTATTTGATTATTTATTTCGGATTAGAACTTCGTCAATCATGCCATATTCTTTGGCTTCAGTAATCTCGGTCAGAATCTTTCCAAACTTTCTCATATTCCTGATTCGAATGTTTAGCGATGATTTCATACAATTCCTTCTTTAATTTCTGAATCTCTTTTGCAGTGATTTCAATATCAGAAGCCTGACCTTCTGCGCCACCCATCGGTTGATGAATCATCACTCTTGAATGTTTTAGACAAGTACATAAACATTTCTTCTGATTATATCTCTCCGACAATTATTGAAGAAAGACAATTAAACATTGCCACCATGGATGTCTTCTCCCGCCTGATGATGGATAGGATAATTTTCCTTGGCGTTCCTATTAATGACTATGTTGCAAACATTATCCAGGCACAATTGTTGTTTCTTGAAAGTGTCGATAGTAAAAAAGA
>JABDAW010000073.1 GCA_013288905.1 Bacteroidota bacterium
TTTTCTATAGAAGTCGGTGGCAGTGAAGAGGTAATAATAGGTGCCGTCAACAACTTTTTCGCCGGAGAGATTCCATGTGCCATCCCAGAAGGAATCGGTGAGCGGGCTTGTATAAACCTGTTGCCCCCAGCGGTTAAAGATGGTGAGGTTACAATTGGTATATCCTTTTGCTGTGAATTGAAAAATATCATTCATCTGGTCGCCATTCGGGGTGATGACATTGGGGAAATAAAGGTCGCATTCTCCCACCGTAATATCTAAAGTCTTCACATCAGGGGAAGTAGGGCAAAGGGGGCTTTCATTAAAGGCAATCAAGGTAACCGTATAGGTACCTGAATCGGGGTATGTAACTGTCGGAGGATTCTTTGCAGAGTCCACCTCACCATTGCCAAAGAGCCAATAATAGGCTGTGGCATTGATGCTGTTATTTGTGAAATCAACCATCAGTGGTGCGCATCCATAATCAGTGGTGGCAGTGAATCCAGAGCTAACTGCCTCCAGCTTTCCGACCACAATGTTTATGGTATTTGTATTGGAATATCTGCCGCATTGCGAGGTATCATTAACGGCGGTGAGCGTAACCGTAAAGGTGCCGGTATCGGTGTATGTATGGGCAGGATTCATGACAGTGCCGGTGCTTCCATCGCCGAAATTCCAGAGATAGGAAGTGCCGTTAATGCTGGTATTGCTGAAATTAACGGCGAGAGGAGCGCAGCCTTGAAGGGTATCGGCGGTGAAGGAGGCTGAGACTTGAATTGGAGGGATGATAGTAATAATTTGTGAAGCAGTTCCGGTGCAACCATTAACATCAGTAACAGTAACGACATAGATTCCTGAATCGAAAACTATTATTGATTGATTTGTGGAATTATTACTCCAAAGAAAAGAAGAATAATTTCCAGCATTAAGAGAAACTGAATCACCAGGACAGAAAGTTGTTGGACCACTTGGAATAATAATGGGATTAGGATCAGGAAGGACTGTGATTGTTGTGAAAGATGAATCAATCAAACCACTACATTTTGAAAGAGAAATAAGTTTCACATGATACGTTCCAGGAGAAGAGTAAACATGTGTTGCATTTACTGTTGTACCTGAAGTGCCATCACCAAATATCCATTGAAAGTTGGTTCCATTGATACTTAAATTATTGAATGTAACGGTTAATGGTGAGCATCCATTTAATGGCAAAGCATTGAATGCACTTGCTAAAGTATCAGAATGAATAAAAACAGGACACGTTGTATCAGGAACAAATTTCCATAAATCATTACGAAAAGAAGAATCACCAGCACCACTATAAACCCAAAGGTTTTCTGAATTATCAATCCAATTCAAACTATATGCTCTTCCACCGGGTGAATTTGTCGGACTTGGAACCATTGGTGAACCATAATTCGCAGGTTGATTGCCAACTAAACTGCCATTCATCAATGTCCATTTATTTGAAAAAACATTATAATTCCACATATCATCATACTTCCTTTGAAAAGAGGTATTATAGGAAAAACCTCCAAACATTACAAAATTATCACAAGGTCTTGTCCATGAATTATTAAAAGATCTTGCTGTAGGAATATTATTTGAATCTGGAATACATTGACCATTATCCACTCCTATTGTATCGTAAATATTTGTTCCACTCATCCAGGTCCATTCATTTGATTGAATATTATAACGCCATAAATCATTCATAAATCCGCCCGAATATTCTTCTCCGCCAAAAAGCCAAAAATCATCATTAATAGATTTCCAACTTGCTTGACAAATTCTGCTTCCTGGTTTATTAGCCGGATCAGGAACTCCTTTAATTCCATAAACTGATGGTTGATTTTGTATGCTATCTCCTTTCATCCAAGTCCAACAATTTGTCGCTATATTGAATCTCCATAGATCTGAATTAAAACTTCCACACCAACTATCTCCACCAAATAACCAAAGATTATTATTATTATCTGTCCAAGTGGTGCTGGTTTGCTCTCTTCCTGATGGATTATTTGCACTATTTTCTATTCCTAATGAACCATAGATACCATTGCTACTATATGAACAAACAGTATCTGACCCTTTAACCCAAGTCCATTCATTGGTTGAAATATTATACATCCAAAGATCATTAAAATCTCCCCAATTTCCATTTTTATCCTCCCCCCGTCCGCTAAAAAGCCATAAATTTCCAGCAGTATCTACCCAAGTTGTCATTCCAAACATTCTTCCACCAGGTTTATTTAATGGAGAAGGAACATTTTGAATTCCATAAACACCAATTTGGTCACTTGAATCAGTTCCATTCATCCAAGCCCATTGATTTATTGAGGGTTTATATTCCCAAAGGTCATCATTTGCAGAATTCGCCCATGTTCCAAGCAACCAAAAATTTCCATTTTTATCTGTCCATTGTGCACCTTGCCATGCTACTGATGGGTGATAACTTGGACCAAATACTCCTTGTGGACCATAATTGCCTTGACCATAAAATGTACTATCCCCATTCATCCAAGTCCATTCCCCCTGTTGCCCAAAAACAGTGAATAAGGAACAGTGAATAGTGAACAGTAATATAAGGAGTATCCTTTTCATTGGGAATTATGTTGTTATTGGGGGAGCAAAAGTACGGAAATTAGGGATAATGAATTGCGAATCATTACTAAAATTTGGAGAATTTGATAATGTTTAAGGACACCTTTTCCTATCTGACTATTAGAAAAGGTGCTTTTAGTACATTTTTATGTAACACCAACTTTAATTAGTGTTACTCCTACCTTAGTTAGTGTAACACTAACCTTAATTAGTGTAACACTAACCTTAATTAGTGTTACACTAACCTTAATTAGTGTAACACTAACCTTAATTAGTGTAACACTAACCTTAATTAGTGTAACACTAACCTTAGTTAGTGTAACACTAACCTTAATTAGTGTAACACTAACTAAGGTAGGAGTAACACAAAAATGAGAAAGGTAGCGTGAGAATTACTACTTAAAATCTATTTTTGCAGCATAGAATAAAATCATTATGGACACAAAAGAATATTTCAAACTATTAGACAACAGCACAGATGAAATCCTTCAATTTGTTGAAGGCATTCCGAATAATCAATTATCCAATAAAAAAGAAAACGGCTGGACGGTGATGGAGATATTGGAGCATATCTGCATTACCGAATACAGGATCCATACCCTGATGCTGAAGCCTTCGGATACATCGTCGGAATCGAAGGAAATTCTTGGCAAAGAAAAGATAAGACATCTGACAGTGGCTGAAGGCAAGGAGAAAGTAATGGCTCCCGAAGCATTGCTCCCTAAAGGCGAAGTTACGGATGTTGACGCTTTTAAGAAACGGTTTCAGGAACAAAGGAAGGAACTGAAGGAGGATATTGAGAATGGTAAATTAATTATTGATAACCGAACCCGTAAGCATCCGCGGCTGGGCGAAATGACGGTGAGCGACTGGCTGTATTTCCTGATCTCCCATACCGAAAGGCATGTGGAGCAGATAGGGGAATTGGTGGTCTAAGGGTTTAAGAACCCAAAGCTGACATTAGACGTCTTCGATAATTCACCATTTCTATTATTTGATATTTGTTTCTCACCACAGATTTCTCGGATTAGCACAGATTGATATAATTTATATTTGCAAAACCATCTGGAAGCAATAAAATATTTTCAACACTAAGACACTAAGTTCACTAAGCGTACCTTGGTGAACTTAGTGTCTTAGTGTTGAAGTTTGATGTTATTTGGATGCTAATCCAGAGAAATCTGTGGTAAAAAATATTTGTGGTTAATTTATGCAGTGGTCTATTCCAAATCGAAGAAGCCCCGCTTTCGCGAGGCTTCAACTCATCAACCTATCAATAAAAAAAACATCACATATCTTTAGATGTCCATCATGTTATGGACTTAATTCACAATCATCTTCATGCTGTATGGATTATTATTTATCATAGCAGAAATAAAATACATCCCCACCGGCAATGTTGTTGGAGGGGTTAATTTATAAATATTGGTACCTTTTATTTCATTCACCACAATGGTTTGAGCTACTGTCCTGCCGGTAAGATCGGAAATAGTGAAGGTAACATTATCACCGATATTATCATCAGAATAGATAATGTTTATATCGGTTCCATTGCCCGGATTCGGGAAGATTTTGATGGAAGTCGGAGTCGTATTCGTAACATCAACGGCTACCATATTGAAGGTAGTAACTTTGCCATCAAAATCAGTTTGTAACAGGCGATAATAAGAAACTCCCTGAAGCGGATTAGCATCATCAAAACTATAATCTAATAAGCGATTGCTGTTGCCTGCACCTTCGACCGTTCCTATAGAATCAAAATTAACGCCATCAGCAGTTCTTTGAATGGTGAAAAAATGATTGTTTATTTCGCTGGCAGTAGTCCAGGTAGTATGAACAGTTTTTGTAGAATTCACATAAGCAGCATTGAAGCTCACCAACTGGATAGGAAGCGCAGACCCGTTTCCTGATAAAGTCCAGGGTGAGAAATTTGTAACACCTGAAACGGTTGCGCTGTATGCCGTAGGGTTAGTTTGTCCAGGTAAAGGAGGTTCCCAACCGTTAAGGATTTTATTATAACGTTGTGCTCTAAGGCTGGTAATGCTGCCTACATCGGCTGCGGCTGCGGTGAAAGTAACAGTGGCATTCACAGTAGTGCCGGTCTTGGTCAATTGCCAGAAACGTTTAACAGTATTTGCACTGTTGTCAAAGCCAGCTTGATTACGAACATGTAAAACTGAATCAGGAGAAACAGGATAAGGGTGGCAGGTATTGTTCGTAGGATAAGTTGAAACAGAAAATATTCCAACATTACCGGAATTCAAAGTGAAAGTATATGGAATTAATACCCCTGCATTAGTTCCTAAAGGAAATATATGAGCACCTCCGGTAGAACCTATCGTCCATGCCAATGTACTTGAATTATCTGTTTGTTCGCTCTTGACATAACCTGTGCTGTAAGTGATTGCACTGGTAGAAGAATTCAGAATCGAAAGCGTATAATGATTCATATCAATGTTTCCGGTACCTAATGCAAGAATGTTGCTAACGCTCATTACGTTATTCATGGTTCTGCGATTCACATCCATCAATGTCGCATTGTAGAATGGACCACTGATATATTTTCCTGAATTATAAAATACGACAGAAGATGTATCAGAATTAGGATCAACAGTACCTGCGGTATAAGTCCAGCTATCTTCAGCAGAAATAACAGGTGCTGCCAATGTCAATGTACCACCGGTTTTATTGATAACAATGTTTGGAAGCATTCCTGTTCCAGCAGTTCCTTCGCCAGTGAATAACTGGTTAGCACTGCCATTGATATTGATAGTGGCAGTATGACCATTGTTACCGGCATAGCTATTGGTAACGGTAATGTTTCCTTGAGCATTTGCAGTTCCACCTAATAGTGTGCCATAACTTGTTCCGGTGATATAAAGATTACCAGCAATGGTAAATCCAGATGGAGTTGTTAGAGTTGTATTTGAACCTGTACCATAAAATTCCGCATCACCTATTGTATGATTAGCAGAAGTGGTAATTGTTTTTCCATTTGAAACAAAGATTACACGGTTTGCATTACTTGAATAATCAACAGTTCCGGTAGTATAAGTCCAACTGCATTCTTCGGTGATATAATTGATTAAATAAAGTGTTCCACTTGCTTTGTTGATTGTGACATTTGGAAGTCTTCCTTCGTAGATTGTTGTTTGACCTGTGAAGTTCTGGTTTGCTGTTCCGTTAATATTAAAGGTACCGGTATGTCCTTGATTAGAAGGATAGCTATTCGTAACTGTAATATTTCCTTTGGCATTAGCAGTGCCACCAAGAACTGTGAAGTAGCTGTTTCCTGTAAAATAAAGTGTTCCGGTGATATTGAATAAAGCTGGAGTAGTGAAGGTTGTACTTGCTCCTGCACCATAAAACTCAACATCACCCAAATTATGTACAGCACTTGTTGTTATCGTCTTTCCATTAGCGATATATATAACACGGTTTGCATTTGTTGAATAATCAACAGACCCGGTAGTATATGTCCAGCTACATTCCTCAGTAATGTAATTGATTAAATAAAGAGTTCCGGTTGCTTTGTTAATAGTGATGTTTGGAAGTCTTCCTTCATAAATAGTAGTAGGTCCAGTGAAGTTTTGATTCGTTGTTCCGATGATGTTAATAGTAGCAGTATGACCTTGGTTAGAAGGATAGCTGTTAGTAACCGTGATGTTTCCGGTAGCATTAGCAGTACCGCCAAGCATCGTATAGTAGCTGCTTCCTGTGAAATATAAAGTTCCTGTTATATTGAATAATGAAGGAGTAGTCCAGGTACCGCTTGCGCCTGCACCATAAAATTCAACATCTCCTAATGTATGAGTAGCGTTTGTAGTAATAGTCTTACCATTTGCAATGAACACAACACGGTTTGCATTGCTTGAATAATCAACTGTTCCGACATTATAAGTCCAGTTTCCTTCGGTGGTATTGTAATTGATTAAATAAAGCGTTCCAGAATTCTTATTGATAGCGATACTTGGAAGTCTGCCTATGTAATTTGAAGTAGGACCTGTTAAGTTTTGATTGGAAGTACCGTTGATATTAATTGTAGCAGTATGTCCTTGATTTGAAGGATAGCTGTTGGTATTAAGAATATTACCAGTTGCATTCGCCGTGCCTCCAAGCATAGTGTAGTAACTGCTTCCCGTGAAATATAGAGTTCCTGTGATGTTGAACGCATAAGGAGTAGTCCAGGTACCGCTTGCACCAGCACCATAAAATTCTACATCACCTAAAGTATGAATAGCGTTTGTAGTAATAGTCTTACCATTTGCGATGAATACAACACGGTTTGCATTGCTTGTATAATCAACTGTTCCGACATTATAAGTCCAGTTTCCTTCGGTAGTGATATAGTTGATTAAGTATAGTGTTCCTGAATTTTTATTGATAGTAATACTTGGAAGCCTGCCCAAATAATCCGTTGTAGTTCCTGTGAAGTTTTGATTGGAAGTGCCATTGATATTAATCGTTGCAGTGTGTCCTTGATTAGAAGGATAGCTGTTGGTAACAACGATATTACCGGTAGCATTAGCTGTACCACCAAGCATAGTGTAATAACTCGTTCCTGTGAAGTATAATGTACCAGTTATATTGAATGATGAAGGTGTAGTCCATGTACCGCTTGCGCCTGCGCCATAAAACTCAACATCACCTAAGGTATGATTGGCATTGGTAGTAATGGTTTTTCCATTAGATATAAAAATTACACGATTTGCATTAGATGAGTAATCAACAGTGCCGACATTGTATGTCCAGTTGCCTTCGGTAGTGATATAATTGATTAAGTAAAGAGTCCCTGAATTTTTATTAATCGTAATACTTGGAAGTCTTCCTTGATAAATAGTAGTTGTCCCCGTGAAGTTTTCATTACCTGTTCCATTGATATTCCATGTAGCAGTATGTCCCATGTTGGAAGCATAGCTATTGGTAATAAGAATATTTCCTTGTGGATTTATAGTTCCGGTAAGCATCGTTCCATAGCTTGTACCGCTGAAATAAAGCGTTCCTGCAATATTGAAAGCATAAGTAGTAGTAAAAGTAAACGAAGCTCCTGTTCCCACGAATTCAACATCTCCCAAGGTATGAACTGCGTTTGTAGTAATAGTCTTACCATTTGAAATGAAGATAACACGATTTGCATTCGTTGTATAATCAACTGTTCCTGCGGTATAAGTCCAGTTGCCTTCAGTGGTATTATAGTTGATTAAATAAAGTGTTCCTGATGCTTTATTGATAATGATACTTGGAAGCCTTCCCAATTGTGCAGTAGTAGTACCGGTGAAGTTCTGATTCCCTGTCCCATTGATATTAATGGTAGCAGTATGCCCCATATTGGAAGCATAAGTATTCGTATTTGTAATATTCCCCAGGGAGTTAATTGTACCTGTCAACATGGTGCCATAACTGGTTCCGCTGATATAAAGCGTTCCTGCAATATTGAAAGCTCCGGTAGTTGTCAAGGTATAAGAACTTCCAGTCCCTACGAATTCAACATCACCCAAGGTATGTGCAGCATTAGTAAGGATGGTTTTTCCATTAGAAATAAAGATTACACGATTTGAATTTGTTGTATAATCAACCGTTCCCATGAAATAACTATAGTGCCCTTCCAATGTGATATAATTCATTAAATAAAGTGTGCCACCGCTTTTAGCAATAGTAAGAGTTGCCATTCTTCCATTGTAAGCAGTAGTCGGTCCGCTTAAATTCTGATTGCCGCTTCCATTAATCGTGATGATAGCCGTATGACCCATATTGCTTGGATAGCTATTCGTGTTATTAATACTTCCCTGAACATATATAGTTCCAGAAAGCATCGCACCATAGCTGCTACCGGTGATATACATCGTGCCAGCAATATTGAATGTGGAAGTGGTAGTAAGAGTGTAACTATTTCCCGTCCCATAAAATTCGACATTCCCCAAGGTACAAACTGCATTCGTAGTAATCGTTTTTCCATTAGATGGGAAAATAACGCGGTTTGCATTCGTAGTATAGTCTATAGTACCGGAAGTATAGGTGAAATTATCTTCAATAGTGATATTACCTGATAGATAAAGAGTACCGCTACCTACGTTCTTTGCAATGATGATATTTGGCAAACTTCCTTGATAGGCAGTAGAAGCACCGGTAAGTGTTTGAATACCGGACCCATTAATATTAATAGTAGCTGTATGTCCCATATTACCGACGTAGGTATTCGAAACAGTAATATTCCCTTGAGCATTTATTGTTCCACTCATCAACGCTCCATAACTTGATCCTGTGATATAAAGTGTACCAGCAACATTAAATGCAGCAGTAGTAGTTAAGGTGTAGCTACTTCCAGTGCCATTGAATTCAACATCGCCAGTTGTCAAGGCAGCATTAGTAGTAATCGTTTTACCATTAGAAACAAACACCAGACGATTAGAATTGGTAGTATGATCTATAGTGCCTGCGGTATAAGTAAAATTCCCTTCAATAGTGATATAATTCGCTAAGTATAAGGTACCTGATGCCTTATTAATAGTTACAGAAGGAAACCTGCTGATATAAGCAGAAGCCCCGCCAGTAAAGGTTTGGTTGCCAGTACCTGAAATATTTACTAAGGTAGTATGACCATTATTCCCGTTGAAGGTATTATTCAAAGTAATATTACCAAGAAGGTTCATCGTACCACCGCTAAATGCCGCATAATTAGCACCTGTCGTAGTGAAGGTATTATTCACCGTTAGGGTATTCGCAATGGTATAAGTCACGCCATTGCCATTGAATGATACATTATAAAAAGAAATGGTTCCTGTTATAGTCAAACCACCGTTAAAAACAAAACTTCCGTTATTGTGATTGAAAGTCCCGCCTGAAACAGTGAAGCTGGCAGTCTGGGTGAATACTCCTGATGTAGAAGTAAACGTTCCGGCACTCAAACTAAATGTCCCGCTGCCATTAATAGCAACTGTACCTCCCGTGAATGTTCCGGCAGCTTGAGTGAAGCCAGAGGCACCGAAAGTTATGGTTTGAGCATTCTGACTGACGGTACCTGTGTAACCGGCGTTAATTTGGATACCTGCCACATTCACTGCCGCGTCAATGCTGCAATTAAATACAGAAGAATTGCTAAAGATAGCAATGTCAGAACTCCCTGGCACGGCTGCTGGCGACCAGTTGGCTGAGTTATTCCAGTTGCTGTTAGAGGTTGCCACCCATGTTCTGTTGGTGGCGAATGAATTCGAGCAACAGAATATTGCTACGATTAATGTAGTGATGAAGCTACTTTTGTTAAGATTGAAAATTGATTTCATTGTTTGTGATGTAATAGACTTGATGTTTGTTGTAATAGATACGATGTTCATTGAATGTTTTGTTGGAATTGTATTAGGTTTTGAAAGATGCGTTTTTTAATTTCGACGGTGCAAAATTACGGAAATGTAAGATATGTTCCAAATTTTTCTTAAAAAAAGTTTTCAACATCGGATGGAGTATTTGTTAAAATAATGCTGAAACACCTTATTTTAAAGGAAAGTTGCAACTTCCATGAGTTTAAAAATAATTTTATAAATTCTAATTTTCTTTAACATTTAACTGAATTATTGATAATACTTTCTGTAAGATTGTATATTTTTAATCCTCTTAATAGACTATTTACTTGCTTTTTTTTAATGAATCTTACATAGTATTGCAGAGTCTATTAGTAACTCTTGTTTGAATTAATCAGGTTGACTTAATACCCTTCGGGCAGGTTCAAATGACCTGTTTTGGAGGGGTTTTGTTAAATTATAACGGGAAGGGAGACGCTGTAGGGGAAATCTTGACCGCTTTTCTTCTTTTAGGAAGGGATTATAAAGACTTAACGCCTATGAATAAAGCAAAAGTTCTTCTCCTTTAATATACTTCTTCGTGAGAACCAATATCAATCAGCAATATCACCTCCTCCTTTGTTTCCATATTCTTCTCAATTGAAAAAATTATCCTGCAATCATATCCACAAGAGCAGGCATTTAAGCCATAAAGTTTTCCACTAAGTTTGTGTGTCTTTAGTATGGGAGAGAAAACATTTTCTTCCGTAAGCAAGATAGTTTTCTCAATGCTTGATTGAAGATCGGGATTGTTTTTAATAAACTTTTGGAATGATTTTTCAAAGCCTTTGCCAAAAGAAATTTTCCTTTTCTTAGCTTTTATCAAGGCTTCTTGTTTAATTTTTTGATAGCCTCTTTCGCAGAATAACTTTTCAGTTTGCCCGCATCAAAATCCTTCTTTGTTTTTCTTGCGTTATCAGCAATTTCATTCCTGCGTTCTTCGATACGCCTTTTATTCAATATCTCAATCAACATGTCCCGCGAATCCATGTCCAACTGGGTAATCTCATCCAAAATTTTATCAATAGTAACCATTTCTCTTTTTTTATTTGGCTGCAAAGATACGAAACCATTGAGCAGATATTGTTAAATTATAACGGGAAGGGGGACGCGGTAGGGGAAATCTTGACCGCTTTTCTTTCTTTAAGAATAATTTATAAAATTTTTGTCAGGGTATCCCGATTTAACTGGTATAGCAGAAAGAAATTTGAACTGCTATCAATTATTGAATAGTTTTTAGAAATCTTAGACTTAAAAGCAAGCAAACTACTATCATTTAGATTGTATGCATTTTCCAATAAAAAGATATAGTCAACTTTGATAGAATTTGGATTATCCAAAAACCAATACGAAACTATTTGTTCACCACTCGTGATTCCTTTTGGTGAATGAGGATGCTTTATTTCATTCCATGACAATGGAAACCAATTTTCATTGCATTCATAATTCTCTAAAACAACAATTGGTTTATCAATTCCAAGATAGTTTGAATAATGAAGCATGTTAAAGTAGTTAGAATAGTCTACTGGTAAAACCACACTATTGGGTTTGATTAATTTTGAACTGTTGTTTATCTGTATGGCGAATTTGTTCAATTCAACTAATTTAGCTTTGCGAATATCATTCAACCTATAGCTATAAAATAATGAAATAAATATAGTAATAAAACAAATCCATTTCGGGAATTTTTGGACGGCAATCCAACTAATCAATAACAGGTAAAATAAATAACAAATCCTTGCCGAGAAAAAGCCGGCATCTCCCTGGAAATCTGGCATAGTATAAAACAAAATGAGCATGATCATTGCAGCAAATAATATGAAATCCGATAACTCAAATGATTGTTTTATCGCTGATAATATCTTCTTCTTTCTCGTCAAATACAATGGAGTTTTTATAGAAACAATTCTAATAAGTACAGCCACAAGAAATAGTACAAAAAACAATTTAAAGAGTGCCAAAGTTGCATGTCTCTCATCATTAAAAGTATATCCCGTAATTGGCTTAATCCTTGTCATGAATTCTGTCATATCAGACGGTTTTAAATAATGCTTTTCACCTGTCATTGGATAAGCATGCAGATAGTAATAAAGTAGAATTAATGGAATAATAGAGACGAAAAGCAACTTCATTAATGACTTAGACATTCCCAAAATTTCTTTTATAAATGCTTTAGAATTAAATAGATTGATTATAGCTTTTGTGAAGGTTTGCAACCCAATAACCATTAATAAAACTAAAAAGACAAACAAATGAGAGAAGTATGTAATAATTAATAACAGCCCCAAAACCGTTATGTGTTTAATAGAATAATTATCCTGATTTCTTAGCCAATAAGTGAGTGTAATAAAGATAAAAACTACTCCGATAATAAAGCTATAAAATCCAAAATAGAAAAGGAATGAATAGGTAAATGGAAAAATTAAATAACTTAATAATACATTGTTTGGAGACAAGGACTTTATGAGTGCTCTAAACGAAAATGACAAGCCTATCAAGAAAAGAACAAGGAATACTTTTTCAGCCAAAAAGGCGGGGAGAAATAAAGTGAGTAATGATAGCAGAAAATGTCCCGTCCAATTTGGAACAGGTATCTTATTGAAAACAAAGAAATCGCTTAATTGACCCTTATGGTCAAATAATAAATGATTAATAATATTTGTATTATATAAATGAGATGGTCCGTCAAGTGTAGGGTGAAACTTATAAGATATAGCTGGAATGACATTAACAATAGAGATTAATAGAAAGAAATAGAATTCTTTCGACCTTATGCTATTTTTTATTTGTGATAGGATTTTCATAAATGGTTTAGTTATTTCATGCGGTCTTGGTTACCCGCTCACTATGCCGTCTGTTATGGTGTTTTCAAATCCCATCCGATAAC
>JABDAW010000074.1:0-11875 GCA_013288905.1 Bacteroidota bacterium
TTATTCGGTGGTTGGAATGACCAATGGGGTGGCATCTTTGCAGATTTATGGCGATATAGTATTTCCACCAATGAATGGACCTGGATGAAGGGTCCTCAAGGTCCAGTAAATAATTCAGGAGTCTTTGGTACCCAAGGCATTCCAGCACCTGCAAATCATCCTCCTTCAAGATGTGAAACTACTGCTAATTGGGTAGATAATGGGAATAATTTTTGGATCTTTGGTGGTCAGGGATTCATTAATTCTTTAGGCAGCTTAAATGATATGTGGAAATATAATGTTAACACCAATGAATGGACCTGGATGAATGGACCAAATACAATCAATGGTGCTGGAACATGGGGAACTAAAGGTGTTGCGAATTTCAATAATATTCCTTCTGCACGTATGGTTTATGCTCGCTGGAAAGATCATCTCGGAAATTTCTGGCTTTTCGGGGGATGTGACGGAGATACACTATCTCCAGGTTTGTATAATGATTTGTGGAAATATGATCCTAATACCGGTCTCTGGACATGGATGAGTGGTACTGATAATCTTAATGATCCCGGCTTTTGCTTCGGTCCATGTATATCATCTACCTTCAATTGCCCATCAGGAAGATTTGAAAACAGGGCATGTACTCAACGAGGATGCAATAAAGAGCACTTTGAATTTTTTGGAGGTGGTGGCGACTTTCACGGTACTTCAAATGATGATGACTTATGGGATTATTGTGTAGCTCTCAACGAATGGACTTTGATGAGTGGCAGCGTGTTTCCCACCGTTAATCAACCTTCTGTTTATGGGACGGAGACCGTCTCGGCACCCACTAATCATCCCGGAGGACGGATGGGTGCATTGGCATGGACTGATCCTATTACAGAGAATTTCTGGTTGTACGGAGGCATAATTATATGGGGACAAGATCACGCAAATGATATGTGGCGATTTGTGGTGGATACTACTTGT
Source organism: Bacteroidota bacterium (assembly GCA_013288905.1). GTDB lineage: Bacteria > Bacteroidota > Bacteroidia > AKYH767-A > JABDAW01 > JABDAW01. Next base: position 952 of record JABDAW010000074.1, read on the forward strand.
CCCCACATTCCACGGGCACCATTGGCAGGATTCTTTATTACTCCCGATACAGGATGTGTTCCTTTGACGGTAACATTTACTGATACCAGTCAATTCTCATCTTCCTTCCACTGGACTTTTGGAGATGGTTCTACGGATACTGTTTACAGTCCGGCGAATCATACTTTTACTACGGCAGGAATTGATACCGTAAGACTTATCGTTAACGGAACCGGTGAATGTACCGTTCCTGATACTATGATCAGAACCATAGTTATAGTTCCTCAACCTGCTGTGGATTTGGGTGATGATACTACTTTTTGTAATGGAATTTCATATACTTTGGATGCGGGTAATCCGGGAGTAAGTTATCATTGGTCAACAGGAGCAACAACAGAATTAATAAGCGTGACCACCACTGGAAGTTACTGGGTAGTAACATCTGCAGGGACTTGTACGGATACAGATACGGTGGTTGTAACTTTCATTCCTCAACCTGTTGTTAATTTAGGAAATGATACTTCCCTTTGCGTTGGTCAGGCGATAACTATTGATGCGGGGAATGCAGGTAGTTCCTACATCTGGTCAACTGGTGCAACAACAGAAACTATTTCTCCGACCGTTACCGGTAATTATTCTGTTACCGTAACCAATGGAAATAATTGCACAGGCACTGATACGATCCTTGTTACCTTTGTTCCATACCCAGTTGTTAACCTTGGCCATGATCAATCATTATGTAATAATGCGGCTCTTGCAGTTTATGGCGGTTCTCCGGCTACATCTTATTTATGGCAGGATGGATCTACGAATTCAACATTTGTCATCACTACTGCCGGAACTTATTATGTGACGACAAAGAATGGGACTTGCACAAGTTATGATACGATTCATATTACTTTGAACCAAGCCCCTGTTGTCAACATTGGTCCTGATATTAGATTGTGCTATGGCATTGATACCTCGCTGAATGCAGGGGATTCAGGGATGACCTATCTCTGGAGTACCGGTGCAATAACTCAAAAAATCGAGATCACTACAAGCGGTCTTTATTGGGTGAAGGTTAGCCAGAACGGTTGCTTTGCTTATGATTCGGCAAGAGTTATTATCGGGGAACCTTTAATTCTTAATCTTGGATTAGATACTTTCATTTGCCCGGGAGATTTCATGACTATTACTCCGGGTGGTAATTTTGTAAGTTATTCCTGGCTGCCTGGACAGCAAATATCAAAGTCTATTACTGTTAATCAACCGGGGACTTATATCGTTACGGTGGTTGATTCTAATGGGTGTGTTGCGAGCGGTTCACGCTTGGTTCAGGACTTTTGTCCCACACAGATTTATGTTCCCAATGCCTTTACTCCAAACAGTATGTGGAATGAAACATTCAATGCTTATGGCGAAAATATCGAATCCTTCCACATGTATGTTTTTGACAGGTGGGGCGAACAGATTTTTGAATCCACCGACATCAGTCAAGGCTGGGATGGAAACTACAAAGGGGAATATTGTCAGCAAGGGGTCTATGTCTGGTTGATAGATTATAAACTCTACGACTATGTTGATCTTTTGAAACATACGATTACTGGAACTGTTACCCTCCTTAGATAAGATCAAAATTTTTTTCTCCATAAAAAATTCAGGATTTTCCATAAATCAAAAAACGGATTCCATACATCCTGAAAATTTTTCCATAAACTTTTTGAGCATTTCCATAAATTCATAAAAGCTTTCCATACGCTTATCTTCCATTCCCAAGAGACTCTGAAAAACGTATGGAGATTCCTGAAAAACGTATGGAAATTATCCTCTGGCGTATGGAAATTAGCCTCAAACGTATGGAAATTAGCCATCATTGTATGGAAATTACCCTCTCGCGTATGGAAATCTTTGACCTCCGTATGGAAGATTTCAAGACCAATGTGGAAATAATTCGCTGTTTATCAGCTTATATAAGGAATGATAGAATAAATCTTGAGAGATGATCTGTTTTTATTAACCTTTTGGGGCATAAAAATCTTGAAATTCTTCCCCTCATGAAGAGAATAGTTGCAATTATTTAGGTGGTCAAATGGATAAAATATCGGTCTTTGAGGAAAAGTAGCTGGTATCACATTTTAGAAATATTCGAAAGAATTTTAATAAACATTAACTTTGATAAAGTAAAATTTATGACCAGAATTCTCCCTATCTTTGCGGCTCAAAATAAATATATAGCTAACTTAATACTATCAGATATGAAAAGTTCAACAACCATCATTACCAAAGCAGGCGTCAGTCTTGCATTAATGTTCTTCCTCTTATTTTCTTTTAATAAGATTTACGCCCAGCTTGATCATGGAACGCCGGGGCAGGAAGTCGAGCATGTTACGATTAATTTTTCGGACATTGCTGCATACGAAGCCGTCCATCCTGTGGATACCAGCATCAATCATCTGATCCATGAGATTGAGTATGACCATACGGCTTTTATCAGCGACCACTTCGCGAATCAATTATCTCCTCAAAATGTGCAGGTACTTCCACCGACATTTAATGCTACCGCTTCGCCGGCGCCGGCAGCCAATTTTAATGGCGTTACTGATAATAACCAATTCATACCGCCAGATTCGTATGGTGCTGTCGGTCCGAATCATATAATGACGACTGTCAACAGCCAGGTACGGATCACTGATAAGACGGGGAATACACAATATTCTATTGTCGCTCTTAGTAATTTCTGGAGTGCGGCATTCAGCGTGAGTACTGTTGTTTGTGACCCTAAGATCGCTTACGATCCATACAACAACCGTTGGATATTTATCAGCCTGAATGGTGATTCGGCAGCAGTGGCTTCAATATTTATCGGGGTATCTCAAACCAACGATCCTACTGGCTCATGGAATCTTTTTAAGGTGATGGTGAATGTTTCGGGTGATTGGATGGACTTCCCGAATTTAGGGTTTAACAAGAACTGGATTGTTGTTTCCGGGAATTTATTCTCTAATGCAGGAACGTTCCAGGCTGCTAAGGTTTGGGCATTTAATAAAGCGAATCTGTATAGCAATACAAGCGCTTCATTTACTACGTTTACTAATCTTCCAAATGATTTTTGTCTTACTGCTGCCCGGACTTATGATGCTACCATGAATGACTTGTTTATGCTCGAATCATTTAATGGACCAGTAGGGCAAATTAAAATGTTTAAGGTTTCAGGAACTGCTGCTTCACCTACCTTTTCAACAGTGGGCACCTACACCAGCTCTACTCATTGGGCTTCAGGTTTCTCAGCTACCAATGCTGGTCCTCAAACCGGAACCACCAATAAGATAAACTGTGGTGATGATCGTTTTTCAACTGTAATTTATAGAGGAGGTTATCTATGGACCGCTCATAATGCTTTTCTCCCTTCCTCCTCCCCTACCCGATGTTCTGCTCAATGGTTGCAAATGGATACCGTTGGAAACTTTACTCAAAATGGATTGATTGATGATGCTACAGGAGTCAATTATTATATTTACCCTTCCATAGCCGTCAATGTCAATAATGATGCGGTCTGCGGGTTCACGAATCTATCTTCCAGCATACACCCAAGTAGTGGCTATTGCTTCCGTTCTCATAATGATGCTGTCAATACTTTTGAGACCCCATATATCTTTAAATCTGGGTTGAATACCTATTTCAAAACCTTTGGAGGAAGCAGTAATCGTTGGGGAGATTATTCAGGGACTATGGTTGATCCTTCCAATGATTCAACTTTTTGGACAATTCAGGAATATTCCGAAGCAGCAGCTAATACATGGGGAACCTGGTGGGCTAAGATAATTGATGGCTGCTCGACTCCTGCTCAACCTGGGGCAATAACCGGCAGCACATCAGTATGCGCTTCGTCACCACATAACTATTCAATAACTGCTGTTAGCGGAGCATCGGGATACACATGGACAGTGCCATCTGGTGCGACAATAACCTCTGGTCAGAATACTACCTCTATAACAGTAATTTTTGGAAATACTTCTGGAAATGTAACTGTCCTGGCAAGTAATACCTGTGGAAATAGTGCTACTCAAAGTGCTGTTGTTACTGTAAATGCTTTGCCAGTGGCTTCTATCAGTGGAGTCTCATCCGTTTGCCAGGGAACAAGTGCTACCCTGACAGCGAGCGGAGGCACAACTTACATTTGGAATACTGGCGCAACAACCACTGGAATATCAGTTACACCGACTACTACTACGACATATACAGTTACTGCCACAAGTAATGGATGTACCGGAACAGCCACTAAAAGTGTTACTGTAAATTCATTACCAACGGCTACAATTACTGCTAATGGAAATACGACCTTTTGTCAAGGCGGATCAGTAACATTGACATCATCAAGTGGAAGTTCTTATTCTTGGTCTAATGGTGCAACGACTTCTTCAATAACTGTTGCTTCATCTGGAAGTTATTCTGTAGTTGTAACTAATGCAAATGGATGCTCTGCTTCATCCTCTGCAACATCTGTTACAGTTAATCCATTACCAACAGCGACAATTACTGCCAATGGAAATACTACCTTCTGTCAAGGCGGATCAGTAACTTTGACATCATCAAGTGGAAGTTTTTATTCATGGTCTGATGGAGAAACGACTTCTTCAATAACTGTTACTACATCTGGAAATTATTCTGTAGTTGTTTCAAATGCTAATGGATGTTCTGCTTCATCCTCTGCAACTTCTGTTACCGTCAATCCATTACCAACAGCGACAATTACTGCAAGTGGATACACTACCTTCTGTCAAGGCGGATCAGTAACATTGACATCATCAGGTGGAAGTTTTTATTCCTGGTCTGATGGTGAAACAACATCTTCAATAACTGTAACTACATCAGGAAATTATTCTGTGGTTGTAACTAATGCTAATGGATGCTCTGCTTCATCCTCTGCAACATCTGTTATTGTAAATCCATTACCAACGGCTACAATCACTGCCAATGGAAATACGACCTTTTGTCAAGGCGGATCAGTAACATTGACATCATCAGGTGGAAGTTTTTATTCTTGGTCTGATGGTGAAACAACTTCTTCGATAACTGTTATTTCATCAGGAAATTATTCTGTGGTTGTAACTAATGCTAATGGATGTTCTGCTTCATCCTCCGCAACATCTGTTACAGTTAATCCATTACCAACAGCGACAATCACTCCAAGTGGAAATACTACCTTCTGTCAAGGTGGATCAGTAACATTGGCATCATCAGGTGGAAGTTTTTATTCTTGGTCTGATGGTGAAACAACATCTTCAATAACTGTTGCTTCATCAGGAAATTATTCTGTGGTTGTAACTAATGCTAATGGATGCTCTGCTTCATCATCTTCAACTTCTGTTACAGTTTATCCATTACCAACAGTGACAATTACTCCAAGTGGAAATACAACCTTCTGTCAAGGTGGATCAGTAACATTGACATCATCAGGTGGAAGTTTTTATTCCTGGTCTGATGGTGAAACAACTTCTTCGATAACTGTTGCTTCATCAGGAAATTATTCTGTAGTTGTTTCAAATGCTAATGGATGTTCTGCTTCATCCTCTGCAACTTCTGTTACAGTTTATCCATTACCAACAGTGACAATTACTCCAAGTGGAAATACAACCTTCTGTCAAGGTGGATCAGTAACATTGACATCATCAGGTGGAAGTTTTTATTCCTGGTCTGATGGTGAAACAACTTCTTCGATAACTGTTGCTTCATCAGGAAATTATTCTGTAGTTGTTTCAAATGCTAATGGATGTTCTGCTTCATCCTCTGCAACTTCTGTTACAGTTTATCCATTACCAACAGTGACAATTACTCCAAGTGGAAATACAACCTTCTGTCAAGGTGGATCAGTAACATTGACATCATCAGGTGGAAGTTTTTATTCCTGGTCTGATGGTGAAACTACTTCTTCAATAACTGTAACTACATCAGGAAATTATTCTGTGGTTGTAACTAATGCTAATGGATGCTCTGCTTCATCATCTTCAACATCTATTACTGTTAATCCATTACCAACAGCGGCAATTACTACAAGTGGAAATACGACCTTCTGTCAAGGTGGATCAGTAACATTGACATCATCAGGTGGAAGTTTTTATTCCTGGTCTGATGGAGAAACTACTTCTTCAATAATTGTTACTTCATCAGGGAATTATTCTGTGGTTGTAACAGATGTGAATGGTTGTTCAGCTTCTTCGTCTTCAACTTCAATTATTGTAAATCCTAGCCCAAGACCAGCAATCACAGGTCCTTCAATTGTTTGTGGAACCACTCAAATTGCTTTGTCCGCAGGTGCGTTTTCAAGCTATCATTGGAGTACGAATGCTACCACAGATTCTATAACTGTGAGTTCTTCTGGTATTTATTCTGTTACGGTTTCAAATAGCTTTGGGTGTACAGGAACGGCATCGAAAACAATTACAACAGGATCTATTGCTTCACCAACTATTACTGCAAGTGGTGCCACAAGTTTCTGCCCTGGAGGTTCAGTAACCTTGAGTACCGGAGCCTTCTCATCATACAATTGGAGTAATGGAAATACCACTGCTTCAATAACAGTTTCTTCCTCCGCGACTTATGTTGTAACTGTTACGAATAGCAGTGGGTGCACGGGATCTGCTTCCAAAGTTGTAATGGTATATGTCTCTCCAGCTCCAATAATTTCAGTCAGTAATATGAGTACATATTGTTCTGGTGGCACAGAAAATCTTTCTACTACTGCCTTCACAACTTATCACTGGAGTACAGGGGCAACAACTCAATTAATTACAATTTCTACCAATGGCATCTTCACAATTACTGTAACGAATAGTAATGGCTGTACCGGAACAGCTTCCACAACTCAAAGCAATTCATGTAGTGTGCCTACAAGTCTTTCAACAACGAGTATTACGGGCACTTCAGCAATGATTACCTGGGTTCAGCCTTCCTGTTATTATGGATATACTATTCAAAGAAGTATTCATAATGCCAATGTTTGGACTTCTTTCACAATAACTCCCAATATGCATTACACCTTCTCGGGTCTGGCATTAAACACCAGCTATGATTGGCAGATTAGAACCAATTGCAACGCTGCTCAAACCAATATATCTGCCTGGAGTCCTGTTCAGACATTCACTACTCTTGCTCACAGAATTGATGGAGAACCCATTTCAGAGAATTCAAACTTCTCTATAATTCCAAATCCTGCAAGTTATCAGGCGACGATTCTTTTTTCCTCCGACAATGAAGTGCCTTATACAATCAGTTTAATTGATATAACCGGAAAGGTTACTTTTAATGCCTGTAATACTGCGGTTATTGGAGATAATCAATATATGATGGATGTTTCTCAAGTAGCCAAGGGCATTTATATCGTCTTGTTACAAAAGGGTGATGCAGTTATGAGAACGAAATTAGTTGTTCAATAAAGGATGTATTAGTTTCATAAAATTTATGAAAAGCCCTTCAATTTTTGGAGGGCTTTTTATTTATCGTCTCAACAATTATATTCGCCCCATGAGAAAAATAACTGCCGATTATATCTTCCCAATCTCTTCAAAGCCCTTGAAGAACGGACTTATTATCATTGAGGACAATGGAAAAATTATTGATGTCCTTCCCAATAAAAATAATAGCGGCGATGATGTCGAATATCACAGAGGAATTATCTGCCCTGGATTCATCAACTCCCATTGTCATTTAGAATTATCTTTCTTCAAAGGAATGCTTGCGGAACATACCGGTTTGGATGTTTTTATTCGAGACATTCTTGCTTTGAAGCGTCCTGAATTGGATATTATTCACCAATCAATTATTGATGCTGAAGACGAGATGCTGAAGAATGGAATTGTTGCTGTCGGTGATATTTCAAATGGCGATACCACCTATCTTCAGAAGGCAAAACGAAATATGATTTATCATACTTTCATAGAAGTTTTTGCATTTGATCCTGCGAAGTCCGCGGATGTCTTTGCCAATGCTGTCAAGCTATTCGGGGAATATCCAGAAGGTCTTCATAAGTCCATTACACCTCATGCGCCATATTCTGTGTCCGATGAATTATTCAAATTGATTCATGATTTTTCTCAAAAGAACAACTCTATTTTATCAATCCATAACCAGGAATGCGATGGTGAGAATGAACTATTCCAAACAAAGTCAGGTACTATCTATGAAAGAATTAAAAGCTGGGGAACTGACCTGTCACACTTTCATCCTACTGGAAAGAATTCTATTCAAAGTTACCTTCACAAGATGCCTCAGGATTCAAAGATTCTATTAGTTCACAACACTGTTACGACACTTGAAGATATTCAATGGGCGACCAATAATCATCAACATTTATACTGGTGCTTTTGCCCTAATGCGAACCTGTATATCGAGAATAAATTAGCCAGCTTTCAAGCCTTTATCGCTGCTAATGCAAGATGCGTGGTGGGTACGGATAGTTATGCGTCCAACTGGAGTTTATCTGTCCTTGATGAATTAAAAACCATCTCGAAAAATGACCCTTCAATTAACCTTGAAACCCTCCTGCTATGGGCAACAAAGAATGGAGCAGAGTTCATGAACTTCGATTCAAAATTAGGTACTTTAGAGAAAGGAAAGCAACCGGGAATTAATTTGATTTACGATCTTGACGGACTCAAATTAACCCCAGAGACTAAGGTAAAAAGTTTAACCTATTTATTCCGAACATAGACATGGATAACATTCTTGTTACCAGTCTCACGTTCATCAACAATAAATTGAGGAAAGTTCTTTATCATTGGAACTAATTTCTTAAAGCCAAAATTACGTGGGTCGAAGTCGGGTTGTTTCTTTAAAATCAAATTACCCAATTCCCCAAGAAAAGCCCAGCCTTCTTCGTCTGCAACATCATTGATACTATCGGCAATTAGTTTTACCAATTCGGTATTCATGATTTCTTCTACCAGATTTTCTTTTTCTATAACCGGAGGTTTTTCTTTAGCAGGAGTCTTTCTTTCGAGTTTCACCTTCTCAATAACTTCTACTTTTTCTACCACCTTTTCATCCTTCTTCAAGATTTCGATATAGACAAATTTATCACAGGCAGAGATCAAAGATTTAGGAGTTTTCTTCTCTCCGAAACCATAAACTTTCATTCCTGCTTCTCTTAATCTAATTGCCAACTTGGTGAAATCGCTGTCACTGGAAACGATACAAAAACCATCCACACGCCCTGTATATAAAATATCCATAGCATCAATTATCAATGCCGAATCGGTAGAATTCTTGCCTTGGGTATAGCTGTATTGCTGAAAAGGAGTGATGGCATTTTCCAATAAAACGGTCTTCCAGCCAGCCACTGTTGGAATGGTCCAATCTGCATAAATCCTTTTAAAAGTTGGCGTACCGTATTTTGCAATCTCCTCCAGGATGCCTTTAATCCTTGAATAAGGCACGTTATCTGCGTCTATCAGGACAGCAAGTCTGGGGTCTCTGTTATTATTCATTTTTAAAATATTTTAATTCCTGTTTGTTTAATTTCATTAATAAAAGGGTCATCTGTTTCAAAGATTTCTGTGTTGAAATGGTGAACTTCTATTTCGGGGTAATTATAATTAATCAGAGCTGTAGTGTGATTATTGTTCAAGAAGTTCAAAGTGAAATTATCAGCTACCAAAGCTATGTCTATATCTGAATATTCATGGGCAAATCCTTTTGCATAAGAACCAAATAACCATGCACTTGAAATGGGTATGCCCTTTTGGATACAGTCCTTTATGAATGCTTTTGCGTTTTCTATTGCAGTTGTTTTTTCAACCATGTCATTTCAACTTTTAATTTATCCAAATATTTACCACAAACTTCCTTGGAAACAGTTGCTTCAATTTCATGTAAGATATCGGCATATCTTCCCTTTGCTTGAAAACTGTTCATGATTTGCCCCTCACTAAGCTCGATGTTGCTTTTCTTCAAGAGAACCAATAAATTGTGAATATATGGATAATCTATCCGATTATTGCTCTTAAGATAAATTGCTTTGCACATTTTCTCCAATACCAAATGTCCCCAAAATAAGACATGAGCATAATATCCTGCCTTTTGAAGAACTTCAGTAGCCCCTAAATCATCATCCGCCTGATCCACTAAAAATTTTATGTGTTCCTGAATCGTCATCTTTAATTCGTTTCGGCAAAGATAGATTTTTTGAGGGTAATGAAGGGATGCGTTAAGTATTAGGAATTAGGAATTAGGAATTAGGAATTAAAAATTAGGAATTATGCTTTTGTCCTAATTCCTAATTTTTAATTCCTAATTGATTCCCTTTCCTTCAACCATTTTCTTTGCTTTAGATTATTTTGAAAAGGGGGTTGATCCAATTAGGAATTAGGAATTAGGAAATAGTGAACAGTGAACAGTGAATAGTGAACAGTGAATAGTGAATAGTGAATAGTGAATAGTGAATAGTGAATAGTGAATAGTGAATAGTGAATAGTGAACAGTGAATAATGAATAGTGTTCCGCATTTTTCACTATTCACTGTTCACTATTCACTATTCACTGTTCACTATTCACTATTCACTAATTCAGAATTCCCAAAAATGGGATTTTATACTTGAAATCGGACCGTCGGAGACATCTTTCTTCTAAAGATAGACACCTTTACGCTACCCGTTTCAACCTTTATCGTAAAGGTTGACATCTTTATTCTACCCGTTTCAACCTTTATCGTAAAGGTTGACATCTTTATTCTACCCGTTTCCTTTATTCTACCCGTTTCAACCTTTATCGTAAAGGTTGACATCTTTATTCCACCCGTTTCAACCTTTATCGTAAAGGTTGACATCTTTATTCTACCCGTTTCAACCTTTATTCTACCCGCTTCAACTCGTAGGGTAAACGCTTTAGCTGTGGTGTTATTTATGTGTATAATGTTTGAATTTGCAGGAATGGGGGCTTTAATTAGGAATTAGGAATTAAAAATTAGGAA
>JABDAW010000074.1:11885-12689 GCA_013288905.1 Bacteroidota bacterium
TCCTAATTCCTAATTTTTAATTCCTAATTGAACTTAGTTTAAAAACCTGTTAAATAGATGCCGATCGGCAACTATCATTTCTATTAAACTCTTCTGAATACCTTATTAATAGCCTCCGTCTTAGAGCTCACATGAAGTTTCTGGTAGATATGATTACAATGCTTCTTGACGGTATCGAGGCTGATATTTAATTTATCAGCAATCTCTTTATAAAACAATCCTTCTGACAGAAGCATCAATAATTCCCTTTCTCTTTCAGTTAATAAATCACCATGTTCGTTCATCTTTAATTCTTTGGGCGAATTAAAGGAGGAGATGATTCTTCGGGCAATAGAGGCACTCATCGGCGAACCGCCACCATGCAATTCACGAATGGCATTAATCAATTTATCGGCAGGAGTTTTCTTGACGATATACCCTGTAGCACCAGCCTTCAGGGCATCGAAAATGTTTTCATCATCCTCATAAATAGTACACATCAGGAATTGCGTTTCCGGGCAACTATTACGAAGGATCTTAACGCATTCAATGCCTGACATACCCGGCAGATTAATGTCCATCAATATCACATCAGGAGGGTTATTCGGAAGAATTTTAATGGCTTCCTCGGCATTCGAAAAAGCATAATTGCAATCAATATCCGGGGTCGTAGAAATTATCATTTGCAACAACTCACTGATCTCTTTATTATCCTCTACTATTGCAATATTAATCGTCTCCATCTACCTATTATTTAAGGGCGCAAAATTAGTTCTTAATAATTCCTTAATCAATTACACTTTTGTGTACTATTCTATTTTACAA
>JABDAW010000075.1 GCA_013288905.1 Bacteroidota bacterium
TGAAAAAATACATAGCAGGTGTTCAAATCTTTGTCAGATCTGACATTATAACGTATCTGCTCGCGTTCCATTTCATTGATGACCTTTGCCTTTTCAATCATAATCAATACTGAATCCATTGAGGCAAATGAAATTTTTAATTGATAAACTTTATGGTCTTTAGAACTATTAGCAATCTGTTGGAAATAAATATTATTACCGATAAACTCCTTTAGAAATGCTCGCTGTGGCTCGATGACACTATCAAATTCTTTGTCAATCTCTTTCACGTTTTCGTTGGTCAAAATATATGTTTGAAATTTTGATTTCATGTCCTCTATAGCCTCAAAAAATGGTTGCAGATGTTCATGAAATTCATTCCTGATAATTTTTAACTGGGCATAAGTTAATGTATCCAGGCAAGGAATCTCAAAAAGTGGCGTTGAATAAATCATTTTGGAATCCCAATCTGCTTCAACAATTTCTTCAATTTTATTTTCCTTGCTGACAGGGTTTTTATTTCCAAAAAAATGAAACAAGTCCGACTGACGAAATTCTTCAATAAGAATACTTACAAAAAAAAATTCATGAAGTTGTGTCTCGACCGTCTCATCAAAGATCTTTAAGGATAGGTCAGTAGTAAAATTCAGCAAAGGTTCGATATGGTTTTGCTCCATCCATTTGACGGTAGCATTATTAACATCTGTTTCAAGAATTTTAAAACTATTTTCCATCCTGCCCAAGTTGATAATATCTTCTTTATTCTTAAATTTTTTACTTTTGAGTTTAAGAAAGTTATCAATAAAGTTATCTAAATCTTCTGCCGAATGTCCTACTCCCAAATTTGAAAAGTAATGTTTATAATTAGTAATAATATTTCTATCGGTCGCCTTTTCCCTGTTTCGATAGACGCTAATGCCTTCAAGCGTAGGGGTTATGGTAATAAAAGTCTCTGTCAGCAATAGTCCTGTTTTTACCATTTGTCGCTCCAAAGTAAATGGAAGGTCTGATGTAGAGGTCTTCATGAATAATAGTTTCATATTTTAATTTTTTATTCGGATTAAGGATATATAGTTGCCGATCGTGCCTTATTCAATGGGTATCTCTGCCATTTCAAAGAAGACTGTGCCACTGTTTAAATCTTTTGCCAATGCTATTTTTTCACAAAGAATGTCGTATTCCATATTGTCAATTACATAAGCGTTTTTATACACTGCCAAAAGCGTTTCCAGAGTAGAGAAAGAGATATTCATTTGGAACATTTTGTGGTCGGTGGAGCTGTTTGCAATTTGTTGAAAGTAGATATTATTGCCGATTAAATCTTTAAAAAATTCCACATAAGGCTCTACTATTTCATCGAATTCCTTATTCAATGAATCTGTGTTTTCATCTGTCATAATGCAGGTCTCAAATTTAGTTTTCATTTCATCTAAAGCTTTATAAAATGGTATCAGATGTTCTTGAAATTCATTACGAATAATTCTTAACTGGTTATATGAAAATGAGTCCAGGCAAGGGATTTCGAAGAGTATCGTCGAAATAAATTTAATCGAAAGCTCTTTATCAAAATCTGAGAGATCTGCTTTCTGATGGATATTAATTGCCTTTTCGGCTCCAAAAAAATGAAACATTTCAGAGTCAAGAATTTCATCCTGCAAGTAATTCCTGAAGAATAATTCATCCGCTTTTAATTCGGCAGATTCATCATAGACATTCAGGGTTTCATCAGCATAAAAATTCAATATGGAATCTAATTTATTTGTTTCCATCCAATGGATCGAAGCCCTGTTGACTTCTGATTTTAATAGAACTATATTTTGTTCCAACTTGCCCAGGTTGATAACGTCTGCGCGGGTTTTGAACTTCTTGTTCCTCAACATGGTTAAGGTATTAAAGAATGAATCTAATGCTTCTGCGCTGAAACCTTCTCCCAGATTTGTGAAAAAATATTTATAGTTATACAATACTTGCCTATCTGATGCAATAGCTCGATTGTGATAGACTCCCATGCCATTCAATGTAGGCGTTAATGCAGTAATTTTTTCCGCCACTAATAATCCTGTTTTCATCATCTGCCGCTCCAGAGTAAATGGGAGTTGCGAATAGGAGGTCTTCATGATTAACAGTTTCATATTATACTAAATGACTGTCGGTTTATATATACCAAATGTCGGCTTGTCATTCCGACGAAGGAGGAATCTTATCCATATTTCAATAAGATTCCTCCTTCGTCGGAATGACAAGTCCACACAGTTTTTATATTGTATTTGTATTAGTGGTGTAAATAATCCGACAGTCATTTTATACTTAGTAGTAGTAGTGCAAGAAAATATTTCTTTATTTTTAAAGATTTAAGATTCTGTTTGAGATTTTTATCAGCTTAAAAACTCCCGAACTTTTGCCTGCAGTTCTTTTTTTATGCCGACCCATGTTTGTCCTTTGAGGCTGACGGGGTCGGGACTGTTTTCGGCTTCTTCGAAGTTTATCAAAGTATTTGGAATGGAGGTTGGTAACTTTCGGAATAAATTTAATTCTTCAATAAATTGCAAAAGGTCTTCTATGCTAAATTCTTTTAAAAGCTCTGCAATATCCCAAAAATGTTTCTTTTCTCCTCTGAATGTTAATGAAAGAACTTTCATTATTGCAATATCTTTATTGCTATGCATCCTTATTCCATCAATGGTTTCGATAGTCGGAAGAGGGGGGTGTGGGGAATAAACAAACTCTACATTAATATTTTTTACTATACATAAAAACACAAACCATAAGTTTTGTCTTTCAATAAAAAAGTCATTTCCAAATTCTGCCTTCAAACATTTTTCTATTACATTTGTGTCCATTTTTTCATGAGTGTAAATAACTAAATTAGAAGTTTTCCTATGACCAAGTTTCAAGGATAATGCCGTACTGCCGACTAAATAATAATTCTTTAGTTCGGGCATCTCCATCAACCTTTTTAGTATGGATAAAGTGACGGGTTCGACTGTATGAGTTTGTAGCATCTGAAATTCTCAATTGGTTCATCAATAACCGCAGCAGCAAGGTCTATCCTGTGTTGCATAATATATTTAGCATTCAGCAATGCCTCCCGCACCAACTCATCCCCATAATATCTCCGGCATTGGCGAATATCATCTATATCTCCACGTTCAAAAACACGGACAATTATCCAATGTGTTTTGTCATCATAATTGAGATTTTCAAAATCTACATCCCAAAAGATTCTTTTATTAAATACCGGCTTCGGTTTCATGTTGCAAAAATAGCTAAAATAAGGGAAGAGGTAAGATGTAAAATGGCAGAGGTGAGATAGTAAATGAATCCATCATCTGCCATCTTACATCCTACCTCTTACATTTTACCTACACCATCACCACCGTAGGGGTCTTATGCAGTAAAATCGTCATCGTATTCGTGCTCCCATTCAAGCTGGTAAAAGGCACAATTTTTTGATCATACAATGGCATATTAATAACAATTTCCAGTGCGCCATAGCGCAAGGTTTTTATGGTAGCAACAGCAAATATATTAGCCGTTCCTTTAGCACCATGCGCCAGAACAGGACCGGTTTCAGGCACAGGACTTGGAATACCAATGCTGGCAACTGGACCTGGAAGTGCTACATTAGTTGTATCATCTTTAAATTCAATAATAAAAGTTGAAGGGTCGCCGATGCTGATATATTTCAAACCATAAGCAATGCCTATCGCCTTGATTTGAGCCTTCGTT
Source organism: Bacteroidota bacterium (assembly GCA_013288905.1). Taxonomy (GTDB): domain Bacteria; phylum Bacteroidota; class Bacteroidia; order AKYH767-A; family JABDAW01; genus JABDAW01. The sequence goes on from JABDAW010000075.1 coordinate 3,709, forward strand.
TGACCTCCACCGGAAGCCAAAACCAAATCCTGAAACCAGGTGATAAAAGGATCCATCGTGAGGTCGCTTATAGCAATAGCACTTCTGGCGGCTCCAGTGGCTTCTATGGCTAAACCTCTTGCAGCCAATGCACCGCTTGTTCCAATCAAAGAAGCATACCAGCCGGCTACCCATACGGCAAAATTCAATGGAGTGCCGCCGGCAGCTACACGTATGGATTCGCCTAAAATAATTGCTTCACAAACAGTTCTCAACTTAGCCAAAGAACCTGTATTTGAGATCACCGGACGCTCCATAGCCATATCATATAAAGCATAAGTTTCTACCGTCCAGCCTGTCACTTCGGCTTCTACCATAAACTTAACTACTTGCTGGCATTGAGAGCAGCCTCTTCTCAACTGCACCATCAGCGTGTTAACATTACGGATGGCACCTGCTTCAGTAAATACTGCGCCTGTTAAATTATTTTTCAAAATTACATAACCATTCTTTTTAGCAATCATTTCCGTAACCTGATCGGTGTCGAAAATGATTTGCCCCGGGCTGATGGAGATTTTGTAAGTAGCATCAATCAATGCTCTTGTGCGATTGTCTAATGTTGCGGGTCTGTTGAGTTCTTCTGCCATATTATTATTTTATTTAATTGTTTAATTATTTATTTTATGATTTATAAATTAGACTTCTTTCGTAAATAACCTTAGTATAAAATTATTGGAATCAGTGATGACCTTATTACCTTATCTAATATGGTAATAAGGTTTAAATAGGTATCATTCATATCCTTTATACTAAGGTTAAAAAACAATCTAAGATTGCATTTTAATTCTTCCAGAAGAAGTCTATTATAGAAAGAATGGCTTCCAGAAAGTTCTTTAAAAAAATGCTGTTTTGAAAAAGGGCTTCCCAAATCCATAGATGCCGTTCGTCCTCTATGGATTTGGCTTCCCAAATGGCATAGTACCGCTCGGCAACTATAGATTTGGCTTCCCAAATTGCTAAAAGCCGCTCGGCAACTATGGATTTGGCTTCCCAAATGGCATAATGTTTTACAGGATTGTACCATTTGGCTTCCCAAATGCCTTAATCCAGCACGGCATTTAGTCATTTTGGAAGGCATTTCCTGACCCTCAACATTTAATTTGAAGATATTAGAAGGGAAAAAGGGATTCCTGGGTAGGCAAGCTACCGGCTTTAGATTATACATTGTCTGTTTTTTATTGACTAATTAAAGCCGGTGTGGTATGTCAGTTAAACGATTATACGATAGCTACTTCCTGTTAAATTATTTTTGAGGGCGCAAATGTATGAATAGTTTCGGATATATCATGCAAGGGTTTGAAAAGATTTATTTATTCTCTGCATTCCACATTCATTGCCGTTGGCTTCAGCCAACGGAAAAATGATAACATCACCATTGGCTTTAGCCAAAAGCATAAATATTTTTTTGGCTAAAGCCAATTCCCTCATCCCTCTTAATCCGTTGGCTGAAGCCAACGGCAATGAATATAAATCTTACTATTTTCAATTTTATAAACGCCTAATTCTTTGGTATGCTACTCCTTTATATATGGATAGATTTTTTCATCATGGTTGTGAGAGTGATTTGGGTTTTGTTAGTTTTGCCCTTCACTAAATAATTAATGAATATGAAAACACGAAAATTTTTTATTATTGTAATGCTTGTCTTGATTGTCTTGATTGCAAATGCCCAACAAAACTGGCAATGGGCAATAACTAATACATGTGGTGATGTAACAAAATATCAATATGGACCGGTGTACGTCTGCACTGATAGAATCGGAAATATTTATGCTACAGGTTATTTTAGTACAAATCAATTTTGTTTTGGAAATATAACATTAAATTCCAATTTAACGAATGGTGATTTGAATATTTTCCTTGTAAAATTTGATCCACAAGGTAATGTTATTTGGGCAGTAAATCCATTACAAGGTACATCTGTTGTTAATTACCCTTTTTGTATAAGTGTAGATTCATTTTGTAATGTATATATCGGAGGATATTTTCAGGATACAATAACCTTTGGTAATACTGCGCTTATAACTTCTGACCATGAACCTTTTAGTTGCTTCATTGCAAAATATGATTCTTCAGGAAATGCATTATGGGCAAAGGCACCAACTGGAAATTCATTACCAACTTTATATAATTTAGTGGTAGATAATATCGGTAATCTATATGTTACAGGAGGCTATTCAGATTCCATAGTATTTGATACGATAAAACTCATTGATGATGGGACCTATAATGACTTTGATGATATTTTTTTAGTCAAATATGATTCTGGAGGTCATGTATTATGGGCAAAAGATTATGGTGGTTTTTATAGTGATGACGGTAGAGGCGTAAGCTTGGATAATTTTGGTAATCTTTATTTACTTGCGAGTTTCATAAGTGATACAATTATTTTTGGAAATGATACCTTATATAATGCTACTCATAATAATAATTTTACAGAATATACGGATATATGCCTTGTAAAATTCAATACAAACGGTCATGTAATTTGGGCAAAATCTTTTGGAGGTGATATGGATAACATGCCTGAATATATCACAAACGATTCTGATGGAAATATTTATATTTCCGGATGGTATGATAGCAATTCCTTAATTTTTGGTTCAGATACCCTTACAAATGGTACACTTTCACAAAAATTATTTCTTGTTAAATTAGATTCGACAGGAAATGCAATTTGGGCTAAATCTGCAAAGGTGAGTAATACAAATCCTAGTATACCAGTCTTTCCTGTTATAAAGATTGATAACACAAATAATTATGTATATTTAAGCGGAGAGTTTGCCTGTGATTCGACCACTTTCGGCACATACACTCTTTATAACCATAATCATAATCTGACTCTTAATAGTGATACTACAGATTTATTCTTCGTTAAATTTGATACATCAGGAAATACTATTTGGGCACAAGATATAGGAGGAGATAAATATGAATACGGAAGCGGAATGGCTATAGATAATTATGAAAATGTCTATCTTACAGGTACTTTTCAAAGTCCTTCTATTACCTTTGGTGCAACAACACTTTTGAATTTAAGTGGTAATAATATGCAGGTATTCCTTGCCAAATATGGTTTTACAACTGGAACTACAGAGCCGCAAAAATCATCAGGGGTTCTCCTTTCCCCCAATCCCTTCACCACCCAGACCATCCTCACCCTTCAAGGTAGCCATACTAACCCGACTTTATTCATCTACAACCTTCTTGGTCAGGAAGTAAAAACAATCACGATCGGCAACTATACTCAAGTAACAATTACCCGCGACCACCTTGCCAGCGGCATGTATTTCTATAAAGTAATTGATGAGAATAATAACATCCTTGGAATAGGAAAACTCATTGCCGAGTAAATGAATTTATGATTTACGATTTTGGATTTACGAGTTATCACAATGACGATCGTCAACTATATATCCTGAATTAGAGGAAATCTCAATCAGGATAATCTTGTTGCGGTTGGTATATCACAGGGAGATAGCTTGTGGAATGCCTTTATGTAGGGATAGATTTTTTTAGCAGGGTTGTGAGAATGATTTGGGGTTTGTTAGTTTTGCCCTTCACTAAATAATTAATGAATATGAAAACACGAAAATTTTTTATGATTGTAATGCTTGTCTTTTTGTCAGGATTGAGCGTACAGGGACAAAATTGGGAATGGGCAAAGAATCCAGTTGATAGTTCTGGAGGAGATTCTGGTGGTGAAAGGATTTGTACAGATTTGTCTGGCAATGTTTATGTAATAGGAAGTTATAGTTGGGGTAAATATACTTTTGGAAATACAACTTTTATTGGTTCAGGAGCTTTCAATTTATTTCTTGTAAAATACGATTCTACTGGAAATGTAATATGGGCAAAAAATGCAGGAAATTTAGGTAGTTCTTATCAAAATCAATATAGCCTATCTATTGATCCTTTGGATAATGTTTATATAACTGGATATTTTACCTCTATCGCCGCTCATTTTGGAGCTTTTACTTTACTAAATAATTCTACAAATAATTCAGATTTTTTCCTTGCAAAATATGATTCATCAGGTAATGTACTTTGGGCGAAATCAGTAAGTGGTGAATGTGATATTTCACCATCGGCTATTGCTGTTGATAAATTCGGGAATTCATATATAACCGGTAGCTTTACGAATGATTCGATAAGATTTGGCTCTACTACAATTTATAATTATACTATTGATACTAATGAAATATTTTTTGTTAAATATGATTCCGCTGGTAATGCAATATGGGCTACATCATTTGGAGGACATAATTATGGTTTCGGATATGATGTAAATGTTGATAGTACAGGAAATGTTTTTCTGTTAGGGAATGTGATTGATACAATAAATTTAGGAAATAACGCAACTTTAATTCCTGGTAATTTTGTTGCCAAATTTGATTCATCTGGAAATGCTATTTGGACAAAAAGAACCAGATCTGAAACGAGTATGAGCAGAGATGCATTAGGAAATTTGTATTTAATGGGAACTTGGTTAGGTAGTTCCTTTATCATTGAAACAGACACTTTTATCAATAATGGTTTAGAAGCCACATATATTGTAAAATATGATAGCTCTGGCAATAAGATTTGGGCAAAATATGCACAAGGTTATTCAAATACGGATGAAATAAATGGTGAACAAATAAGTACTGATGCCTCTGGCAATTCCTATATTACCGGATATATTGACAGTGATTCTATAAATTTTTATTCCAATGTAATAGGTTATGGGAATAGTGGTAATCATGTTCTATTTCTTGTTAAATATGATTCTTCAGGTAATGCACTTTGGGAAAAATCATTAGGTATAAATCAATATCACGAACGAGATGGTAATGGAGTAAGTGCTGATGCTTTTGGTAATGTTTATGTTACAGGATATTTTCAGACTGACCTTCCTTTTGGATTAATAATTTTAAATTGTAATGGTGATGGTGATATGTTTATTGCAAAAAATGGATCAGAAGAAACTGGAATTTCAGAAATTAAACATCAACAACCTATTTCCATTCTCCTCTCCCCCAATCCCTTCACCACCCAGACCATCCTCACCCTTCAAGGCAGCTATACTAACCCGACTTTATTCATCTACAACCTCCTTGGTCAGGAAGTAAGAAGCATCAAGGTCGGCACCAATACACAATTAACAATTAACCGAGAACAATTAGCCGGCGGCATGTATTTCTATAAAGTCATTGATGAGAATAATAACATCCTTGGAATAGGAAAACTCATTGCCGAATAAATGAATTTACGATTTACGATTTTGGATTTACGAGTTATCACAATGACGATCGTCAACTATCTTAATGACATGAAACCTCTGATGAGCACGACCGTCAGCTATATATCCTGAATTAGAAGAAATCTCATAAATTTTTTCTTTCATCGTTTTGTGATTGCATTTCGCTCTGGCGATGCAACAACAAGACGATGCTGCTTATTATTATACCCGATGTGGAAATTATGTAAGTCTTTTAAATAATTATATAACAACGGCGGATCAAACAGATGGTAATTTTGCAGCCTGAAAAGAAATTGCTTTTGGGCATTAAAATTGATTATTTAATAACTAAAAATGGAAAGAAAAACTATCGGAATCGTGCTCGTTGTCATCGGGGTAATAATGATGATTTATACAGGCTTCAATTATGTGACTACCGAAAAGGTTGTTGAGTTGGGTCCCTTGCAAATCAACAAAGAGGAGAGCCATCCGGTGCAATGGTCGCCGATTGTCGGAGGGATTTTATTAGTCGGTGGAATCATAATAATTGTAACATCTAAAAACAAATAATTAATTAATAAAATGGAAGATTTGAATAGTGAAACACCAGACCAAATTTATCAAATAGATAAAAAGCCTATCAAAATGACAGAGCAGGTCGTCAAAGTCAAATCTGTAAAGAAAGTAACCCACGATGTTCTGCGGATCGTTACAGAAAAGCCTGAGAATTTTTCGTTCATATCTGGACAGGCAACAGAAATTTCTATCAATAAAGATAATTGGAGAAATGAAAAGCGACCTTTCACCTTCACCTGTTTGAATGATGATGACTATCTTGAATTCACCATCAAGACATATCCTGAAAAGAAAGGCGTAACCAATGAACTTCTTAATTTAAAGAAAAATGATGAGCTGATTTTGCATGATGTCTTTGGCGCAATTCATTATAAAGGTGAGGGAATATTCATTGCCGGTGGGGCAGGGGTAACGCCTTTTATCTCTATTATCAGGGACCTTGCAGCAAAACGTATTGTTGGAAACAACATTCTTATCTTCGCCAATAAAACGAAAGATGATATTATTAATGAAGAAGAATTCAGAAGGATATTAGGAAAGAATTTCGTCAATATTTTATGTGATGAAAAGGTAGAAGGTTACTTGCATGGACTCATTTCTGAAGATTTGATAGAGGCGTATGATGGCAAAATAAAAGACCTGTTTTATCTCTGCGGACCACCTCCTATGATGGATGCGTTAGATAAAATGCTGGAGCATTTACATATACCATTAAGATCAATTATAAAGGAAGAATTTTAATAACAATTTATATAATTCAAAATGAATACTAACAGACTTTCAAAAACAATTGCGGAGGCGTTGAATGCGCAAATGACTAAGGAGGCACATGCTTCACAAATTTATTTATCCTATGGTGCATGGGCTGAATCAAGGGGGTTTAGCGGCATCTCTAATTTCTTCTTTCGTCATGCAGCAGAAGAGCGAAATCACATGATGAAAATATTAGAATACATTTTAAAAAGAGGAGCCATCGTTGATGTCGTTGCCATCCCCGCTCCGCCCGAAAACCCAAAAAATATCAATCAATGTTTCGAACGTGTCTTCAAGCATGAAGTAGATAATACGAAGTCAATTTATGCTGTCGTAAAACTCAGTCTGGAGGAAGAAGATTGGGCAACCTGGAACTTCTTGCAGTGGTTCGTTAAAGAACAAATTGAGGAAGAAACAATGGCGATGAATATGCTTGATAAAATGAAAATTGCAGGTGGCGAAAAAGCAAGTGACGAAGCCCTGCTTACATTAGATAAAGACCTTGAACATACTCCTGATGATGCAAGATCAGCAGAAGATGTTACTACGGCGCAACCATAGAATAACAATTAAATAATTTTAAACAAGAACAACAATTATGAATGAAAAAAGAATTTTCGGGGCAGTGCTGACAGTCCTCGGCATCATCGGTTTGATTTATGCGGCAATCCTTTTTGTCAACACGCAAGGCGGCAATCGTGACATCAGGGCACTTTGTATTTATGGCGCATTGGGTTTGATATTCTTTATTGCCGGCATTGGTTTGGTGAAGACCACTTCCGATGAATCGAAATAAGAAGCAACCTTACTGCTAATTCCGACAAGGTTTAGATATTATTAAAAGATTAAGATTACTTTTCCTACTATTATGTTTTGATAGCGAGTTTCAGTAAAGTTTATCTACCTAATTCAAGAAGTGACTTTCAAATTTGTAAAGCCTTATTTTCTTCCTTAATCCTCACATACAAAATGACGAGATTAAGAAGCGAGAAAATTATGGCAGTAAAATATAAATCAAATACGAGGGGAATGATCGCTATTTCAGCAACGACCGTCATGTAATTCGGATGCTTCAGATATTTGTAAGGACCTTTTTTAATTAATGGAATGCCGGAAATACGATAGATCTTTGTGTTCCAGAATTTCCCTAATGATGCAATTATCCAAACCTTAAATGCAATCAGGATGAAATATGAAACAAGAAAAAATATGCTGAATGAAGTGGTATCCAGTGTGGCATATTCGACAATCATTGAGATGAAGAATAATACATGAACTGCTACAATAAATGGATAATGTCGGTGTCCATATTCTATTGCATTATTCATTAATAGCCATCGTTCATTTCTTTTTGAAAGAATCAATTCTCCTATTCTCAAAAGGATAACGAAGGTGATGAATAGGATAAATGCCATATTATTTATTGTTCATTTTAAGTAAGACCATTTCACTTGAAAAGCCTGGTCCCACTGACACCATCAATCCATAACCATCTTCAAATCCTTGAGTAATAAACTTTTCTAAAACATACAAAACAGTGGCACTTGACATGTTGCCATAATCATTAATGACAGTTCTTGAATAGTTCAGAAAATCATCGTCATCATCCATTCCCAATGCCTCTGAATAAGTTGTAAGAATTTTCTTTCCACCAGGATGAAAAATATAATTTTTAATATCTGAAAGCACTAATTGATGTTTGCTTAGGAACCTGGAAACATCATTGCGAATATTCAGTGAGATGATATTTGGAATGTCTTGGGAAAACAAAACTTTGAAGCCTTCATCAAGAAATTCCCAGCCCATTACATCCAAAGTATCGTAATATAATTTGCTTTGAGAAGCAAGAAAACTAATACTGCTTTTTGTCTCATCAAAATGGTTATCTCCTCTAATAATACAAGCAACGACACCATCGGCAAACAGGCTTGTTCCTATGAAATTACTCTTACTGAAATCGTTACGAAGGAAAGTCAGAGAACACAATTCCACAGCCACAAGCAAGACTATGGCATCTGGATTTGCTTTTGCAAGAATACTCGCTTTTGCATAACCTGAAACTCCTCCTGCACAGCCCAATCCGAAGATGGGAGTGCGAACGATATTTTGATTCAGTTTCATCTTATTAATGATGAGCGCATCCAAACTCGGAGTGGCAAGACCGGTAGTTGAAACAAAAATTATATCAGTGATTTCATCCTTATTTATTTGAGCAGATACCACAGTTTCTTCAATTGCTTTTATTGAATATTCAAGAGCTATCCTTATGTATTCATCATTTTGTTCTTTGAATGAAT
>JABDAW010000076.1 GCA_013288905.1 Bacteroidota bacterium
TAGTAAGAAATCATACCTTATCATAAGCAATCTGCGTCATCTGCGTTCCCCTCTTTTTGGTTTTCCAAATTTGAGCAATTAAGGCAAAATGACCTTCAAAAAGGTTAAAACCACAATCCATATTGATTTCATCGCGATCAATATGGATCGGGAGAGAATCAATATTGATTTCGGGAGAATCAATATTGATTTCGGGAGAATCTTTATAGATCGGGAGAGAATCAATATTGATTGCGGGAGAATCTTTATTGATTGCGGGAGAATCTTTATTGATTTCGGGAGAATCTATATAGATCGGGAGAGAATCTATATTGATTGCGGGAGAATCTATATTGATTGCGCTGAAAACAATATGGATCGCGGAAAAATCAGTACGGAAGCTCAAATCAGCTAATTTGCCATTACATTCTCCGTTCAAGATGGTTTTCTGCCAAATCATGTTGAATAATATAAAACAAAAAGGCTCGCGGATAAATCTATCCGCGAGCCTTCCATTATACTATTTAGGATTAATAAACCAGTTTGGTGGTCAATCTCTTTGCGCTGTTGGTGACCGAGATAAAATAAACTCCTTGTGCAAGATTAGTAGGTTTTAATTGCAAATAATTAACCCCCTTAATGGCACTAAGTGTTTGGCTGGTAATATTGTTTCCAAGAATATCGAAAACTGAAACCAACAGATTTTCGTTATCATTATCATTGATTGAGATATTGATTACACCATTATTATCTCCATAAACTTTCACAATATCAAAACCATTTTCTCCGATAATTACAGGCACCAAATCAGACTTTGTAGAGTTTCCATCGAAGTCGGTTTGAGTCAATTGGTAATAGGAAGTTCCCATAAATGGATTGTAGTCAACAGCCGAATAATTTAAAAGGGTATTGCTATTTCCAGCACCTTTTACGGTGGCTACGAAATCAAATTCTTCATCGTCTTTGGTCTTTGAAACAGTGAAATAGTCATTATTTTGTTCTGAAGTAGTTGACCAATTCAAATCAACAGATTTGCCATTATAATTTGCAGTAAAAGTCAATAATTCGATAGGCAATGGCGAACCTGTTCTTGATAATGTCCAGGGAGAAAAACGTGTAATTCCAGTTGCCGTTACAGTATCTCCACTGCTATTGTTTACTGTAGGAGCACTGTTAGCAGGAGTGTTCCATCCTGAACCTGCCCATCGTTGAGCTACTCCACCCGGAGTCCAATTGTTAGCCGGAGTTTCATCATGACCCGATAAATTTGAGAATACAAACTTCGTGGCAGCAATAACACTTCCTGAAGTGGCGGAGGTATCTATCTGCCAGAACCTGTTCACTACATTTGCGCTGTTATCGGCTCCAGTAGCAGAGTGAAGATGAGTAACCGCAATTGGGGATGCAGGATAAGGCTTATGAAGTACAGTATTGGTAGTGGGAGCATAGGTAGAGACCTTAACAGTAGTGGAACCCGAAGAAGTGTTGCGGAATGAGAAAGGAACATATCCGCCGTAAACACTGCCGAAAGGAAATACATAAAAATTACCACCAGTTGCCATGACCCATTTAATTGCAGAACGATTCAAAGTATCTTCAGAAATAATATATCCGGTAGTTCTTTGGATGGCACCGCTATTAAGATTGGTCAAAGTGGCAGAAGGTATTCCTGAAGTATTATTTACGGTCAGTAAGTTTTTATTCAACTTGAGAATACCTGAATTCAAATTCAAGGTGCCTGAAGAACCTATTGTTGCAGGAGCATCTAATCTTAAAGTGTCATGGGTAGCAGAAGTAGGATTAATGATAAGATTATTGAATGCCACAACGCTGTCAATAGCTTTGAAGTATGCTGATGGAGATGAAGTAGCATCACCAAACTGAATGGTATTTGAGGTACCGATAGTTTTGGTCCCTGCTCCATTTCCAACTCTGAAATCATCTGCGCTGCCTGCATTAGGATTTTCAAATATTACATTACCTGCTTCCAAATCCATGTTTGAGGTTGCATCAATATCAAGAGTTGCATTGGTATTACTGGATACTCCTACTGAACCAAGGACAATTTGGGTTGAAGTAGAATTAGCCATAGTTGCATTAGTTTCATCAAAATCAAAAGTAGCACCATTTGCAACAATAAGCTGCCCCGCCACTGTGAGGTTTCCTCCATAAACTTCCATTAAGGCAGAAGAGCCGGAATTGGTAATTGAATTCCCTGAATTAGTTCCGAGGGTAATATCAGAGGAACTAAGATCCATGATAAAAGTTCCATTATTGGTAATGGAATAATTTCCCGGTATAATCACACCGCCATTCAAGTCTAATCCCGCTGTGGAAGGAATCGTCGGTGAAGAAGAGAATCGCAATGTTGAAGTCGGTTCACTGACTAAAAACAATCCATTAATTAAACTAAGATTATGCGAGACAGTTATAGGCTGTCCGGCAATATCTTCCAATTCATTCGCGGTGTTTGAGCCTCTGTTAATTGTAAGATTATAAAATGGGATATTTAATCCTGCATAACTCTGAGACTCTATTGATTGATATGAAGTACTTCCTTTAAAGTTCACCGTACTTGAATTAGGAACGAATGAAGATATATAATTTGAATTTCCCATTATCCAGTTTCCATAAACGTCCAAACTATTGCTTCCAGAAATGGTAAGGCTGTCAAAGTTGCCTTCAAGTACCAAGTCCTGGGTAACTGCACTAGAAGCATTAATGACAGGGAAGTTCTCATAATATCCATAATTTCCACCAAGGTATCCGTCAATTTCTGCTGATGTAGTAGCTGTCGGGACACCACCACACCAATTATTTGCATAAAACCAATTTGTACTTACTCCACCTACCCATTCATCTGAACTTCCATAAATATTGGGAATAACATTGATGTACATGGATACCCATGCTGTATAAGAATTGCATCCGGAATTGTAACCTCTTACTTTAACTGTGCCGGAAGTGCTTCCTAAAGAAAGTGTAATAGAATCTGTACCGGTACCTGAAGTGATTGTAGAACCAATAAGATTACTCACATCCCAATCATAACTGGTGGCATTTGTGATAGCAGGTATTTTGTAAGAGGTAGTAATATAGGAGCAAAGAATTGAATCACCAACAATCGGGCTGGTATTCCCCATACTATTGGTTACTGTAACAGTCATCGTAGAAGTCAAAGTACAGGCACTGCCAGGGTTCAAAGTTACTGTGTAAGTAGTGGTAACTGTTGGAGATGCAATAGGAGTAGCACTAATGGAATCATTCAAAGTAGCTCCCGGAGACCAGCTATAAACAGGGCATGAAGTGAATTGATATGCATCATTTGTCGCACTCCATGTTAAATCATTCCGACCAGACGGGCAATATCCTAAAGTACCGGAATTGTCCATGATTCCCTGTGTGTAGTTATGATTAGGGACGGTAGTTTCATGGACTTCAATTAGGTTTGTTGTTTCATAAAGGATCACTTGTGTGGTAATAGTAGTAACATTTGCCACCGAAACACTATTTAAATTCAAAACAAATTTTCGAAATGGAGCAGATCCAATTGTCTGGTAAGTATAGGTACCTGATACAGGGTTATTCAGATCTCCCCATGCATAAGCAATTATATTTGTTGGTAGGAGCGTTGTAGGAAAAAGAGAATTCAAATACGTAGCATAGGCAGATGAGAATTGGATATTTCCATTATCGGTTATATAAAGCGTATCATAGTTATTACAGAAAAAATTAAATGTAAATGGAATAATCACAGATGTGAAAGCATCATTCGCCAGACTAAGCGTTGTTGGACTGGACAGACTTACCGGGGCATAGGTAGTAGGAAAAACATGCACATACCCAGATGTTGTTGCAAGCAAATGAACCTGCCCCCCAGGGCAAATTGTTGTAGATGATGTAGCAGAAGCAGTAACTGATCCTACAGTTACGGTTACTGGTACTCCGGCATCATTATTCAAATTCAAATCGCCAGAATAGTTTGTTGAATCTAAAAATACATAATTTCCCCCTGTACTCATATTAATAGTACCGAGCGTAATAATGGTATCAGCATTTGCTGCTAAAGAACCGCTTGAAATAGTTGATGATAAGGTAGTAGTTCCCGTCGGTGTGGTGACGACACTGTAAACCGTGAAAGGATTTATATTTGTAAATGTCTGTGTCACGGTTCCAAAATTATGAACAGTAACTTTTACAGTATCAATTGCCGGGTAGGTACAGGAACCTGCCGACGGGGATACTAAAGTAGTGGCACCAAGATCCCGTGAATTCCTATTAAAGATAATCATCGAGTTATTGGTTGGCATTGATGTTAAATTATCTTGGGCGGTATAGGAAAATGAAGTAGTATTTAGGGTCTGTTGAGTTAATAATTTAGCGGTTGAGTTGTAGGGCGTAGAATTTGAATTAAGTCCGCATGAAAAACTCCAGATACTCACATTCCCGGGAGTCATCCCTCCATAAACAAATTCTATATGATAATCGGATTCATATAATTTTACCTGGAAATTAATACTCGCTGTAGTTGCTGCATAATGAGACATTTCATACCATTCAACGGTTAGAACATGATTTCCTGTAGTGCCTGTTATTTTATATTGTATGCAAGAATCAACGTGTGACCAGGAGGCGTAACTGCCATAAGCATTGTAACAAGTAACCAAATCATCATAAAAAGGAGCAATGCAACAGGGTCCCGATGTTGTAGAAAATGATTGATCATTGCAGTATCCATAACCGCTGCAACCACCACCATTCGTATTAGCCAATGTGGTATCAAATGTAATATAACCATTGGTGGAGATCATAAAAGCTGTTTGATTTGCTCCATCATAATTAAATGACCATCCCCCTAAACTGATTTTGCCTGTCAGCATATCATCACCAAGAAGGCTGACATTCCAGTTAGTAGGGTATGTACCACCGGCACCTATGATTGAATTATAGGTAATTCCGGTAGTTCTCGTTATTGTATAAGGAACAAATAATTGACCGAAAGTTGAGTTGGAAAAAAGTGTTGCAATCACTAAAACCATTGCAAACAGCGAAGACTTGTAATTTGTCTTTTTCATATTAGTTTTATTTTAATAAATGAATCATTACGTTATATTAAGTTTGAGGGTACAAAATTACAAAAAATATATTATACTACAAAAAGTTTCTTTATCTATTTAGTTAAAGAATGTATAAACTGTATAGAGATAGTTCAACTTTCTTAATGGTTTGGGACCAATCTTGTTTACTCATAAAATCCTTTTAAGTTCATTTCAAAGATTTAGACCCCGATGAAAAATTTCACTGATTCTTTCCTTGAAATTTCTTTTTTGATCCGGTGTATGATTTTCTATTACAAAATTCCATCCATAGTTTTTTTGCGAAGAATCAAAAATTATGGTCTTTTCAAAATAAAAGATGATGCCGGAAATATCTTCTTTATACTCAACTCCATGGTTTAAGTAAAAATCCATATCGCACTCCTTTAATATATGTCCTTGGTTTCTTCGATGATTTTGAAGTTTTGAGCATTGCAAATAAAAGCCAAAAGATTCAGGCTAAGGAATAAAAAATATCGCAGGGATTCATCTGGCAAAGATAGAGATTAATGGAGAAGGTGAAAATTTCTTGATTCTTTATATGAAGAATGGCATCCCACAGTTGTCGGATGGGAAACTTAATATATAGGATGGCAGTCTATATATCTCTATCGTGCACCCACATCTTTTCCTTAAAACATAATTTTGATAATAAATCTTATTATTATGCCTCAAATTACAAAAGGAATAAAAACACTTCTATCTCGATTACGGGACCCTATGTCGCTATAACCGGCTCCTTAATCTCGATAAGCAGACCCATTACCTTGATAACCAGACCCAGATACTCGATAACCAAACCCATTATCTCGATAACCAGACCCACATACTCGATAACCAAACCCGTTATCTCGATAACCGGTTTCATAATCTCGATTGAGGGCTTCGCAGTCTCGATTGAGGGCTTCGCAAAGACGATTAAGGAGCTTTTTATGTCTCTGGGAAGTTTTTCGACACCCTCCAAAACCGTCTTTTCAACGGGAAAAGCCGAAATTTTAGAGAATTTGGGTTTTGGGCACTCCTTTATATATCTACCGTGTACCCACATCTTTTTTCATTGCCGTTGGCTAAAGCCAATGGCAATGAATAAACAATTCAAAAAATGATGTGGGTACACGGTAGATATATGTGGGCTGGCAGTCCACAGTTTTGGGATGGAATAAATCTTTTTTATCAGAAATGAGTTATCTTTGCCCAAATGATTACAAAAGAAATAGTTGAATACAATGCCGGTAGAAATCCGGATTTAATAAAACTTAAATACATGGCTATGAAAGAATCGCCTTTTCGGTTTTTTCGTGGAACGGCGCATCTGTTTTACAAAGATATTAAAGGAAATAAATTGCTCAAAGCGCCGCTTTCTTATATCTGCGGGGATGCTCATTTAGAAAACTTTGGTTCTTTTAAGGGAGATAACAGGCTGGCTTATTTCGACATGAATGATTTTGATGAAGCCTTCCTGGGACCTGTTATAATTGATGTTATCAGACTCGCAACAAGTATTTTTTTAGCAAAGGAATCAGCTCTATTTTCAACAACTCAAATCAAAGAATTAGTTCGACATTTCTTAGAATCCTACCAAAGCACTTTATCCAAAGGATTGATAAGATATGTGGAACGAGAAACCGCAGAAGGGCTTATAAAAGATTTATTGCAAACGGTGGGAAAGAGAAAGTTTAAAGACTTGCTGAAAGAAAGAACCAAAGGTGATAAATTAAAGCCGCATGATAAATTGTTATTAATAAAAGACGGGGAGGCTAAACTCCAACTTATATCTTCTTTGCAAAAAGTTTTCAGGGATCATAAAATCTTAGATGCAGGCATCAGATTTATTGGCACAGGCTCTATCGGGATCGAAAGATATCTCTTGTTTGTGGAAGGAAAATCTTCAAATAAAAAATATTTGTTAGACATGAAAGAAACCTTGAAGCCATCAGCATTAAAATATTTGAAGATACCACAACCTGCATTTGATAACCCCTCTGAAAGACTAATAAAGATCCAAACAATCGTTCAATCTGCATCTCCGGCATATTTAAAAGCTGTGAACTTCAGAAACAAATACTTCGTCTTGAAAGACCTCCAGCCCATGGAAGACAGAATAGATTTATTAAATATAAATAAGTATTCTGACTTGGAAATATTAGTGCGGGATTTAGGGAATATATTAGCATGGGGAAGCTTGAGAAGCAGCGGCAGAATGGGCTCTGCAACTGCCGATGAATTGATGCAATACAGTACTCATTTACCTATAAAAGAAATATTAGATTATTCTTATAAATATTCACAAAAGACTGTTGAATATTTTAAACTTTGGAAAGAATATAAGCCGGAATAATGAAGGCTTAAAGAAATCGAATAGATTTTAAACTATGTAAAACAGAAGGAATCCATCTATAAAATAAAAGATTCCGACTCCAGCCACCACAAGGCTCAATATCCATATATATTTCTTTTTCAAAAGTGCAGAGATAGAAGAAAGCAAGATGGAAACCTGCAAAAATATTACCGCTATTCCAAAGACTTCAGAATGCTTTTTATTCTCATCACGTATGGCTTCGAAACCTTTTGCTTCCCTTTGAATAGAATCTTTTTCTAAACCATATCTCTTGATATTTTTTGTGTAATATGCAATCTTGTCCTGGAATTCCTCGACCACTTCTTGAGGTTCATTTTGTTTTTTATTAAGATCTAAATCCAATTGCAATTTATCCTTTTGAAGTT
Organism: Bacteroidota bacterium; assembly: GCA_013288905.1. Taxonomy (GTDB): domain Bacteria; phylum Bacteroidota; class Bacteroidia; order AKYH767-A; family JABDAW01; genus JABDAW01. The sequence continues at coordinate 7,800 of JABDAW010000076.1, forward strand.
CGTATAGATAGCTCTTGATACCTTTTGCCTGATAGTATGCCCATTCATCAGAAGCTCTAGACTGATTCAAGATGGATTTAGTGCTGTAACCACCACCCTTAAAGGTCGCTAATGTAGCACAGACAGCTATCAGGACTGTTGTTAATGCTAAAAATGTAGTCCATTTTTCTTTCTCTTCAGCCATAATTATTTGCGAATTAAAAAATGTTTTTGATATTAATTATTACCGATTAAACTTGAATTCAATACCTACATTTAAACCCACACTTGTAAATGGATAGGATATGGCATACGCTTGTGAAGGTTCATTTGCTCCGCCAGTTTTGGAATTAGGTAAGGGAACATAATAAGTCTGTCTTTGACTTACCGGCAATGAGCTTAGCATATCAGCACCACCATAAGAATAAGATGTAATTAGTGATTGAGAAGGCGCATAAAATTGATCTATAAAAGACAACTCAACAAAAAGAAATATCTTATCATTTTGTTTAAAGGAAACACCGAGCTTTAAATTGAATCCCGTTGAAGAGCCACCTGAATAGACAGTAGTGGTATTATATGCCAATGCAGTTGTAGTATCAGCATGGGTAATGCTTTGATTAGAATTTATGCTATTGCTTAATCCGATTATTAAACCTATTTTGACATAATAATCTATCCAACTTCCGCCATCCTTTGGGGTATTTCTATTATATGGTGGAATTTTTCCATCATAGGTAGAAAGTTTTAATGCCGGGCAGAAGCGCAACATTCTGCCATTGCTGGATTCATTTAGTGTTAAGGATTGAGTATTATTGATTTGGATAAATTGAGAAGAGGAAAGTGTGCTTCCTGCAAATTGATTCACGCCCAATTCAAATGCAAGGTAAGGTAACATAAAGTAACCAGCGGTTCCTCCATAATTCCATCCCTTACCAAAGGAACCTGATACCTTCAAAGGAGCAATAGTAGTCGCGGAATTGAAGTAAACATCAGTATTTGTCTTTGGCATCATATTCAAGGCATATCCTGAAGTAATATCAAAATAAAAGGATTGCGCAGTTGTCTTATGAGTAAAGAAAATGGAAACTATAAAGCTTGTTAGTATAAGGATTAGTTTGGTTGTTTTCAATTTAGCAGAATAAAATATTTCAATGAATTTTAACCGTTACTTTAGAGTTAAAATTTAAAAGTTGACACATTAATTTTTCTTGATTATATAGTATGATAATTTCAGTTCTCGTGAACGAAAATAATCTTTCTTTATTATTAAATATTTTAAGCTACTTCTATTACTTTGGGTGCAGCAGCCATGATTTCTTCATTTGCAAAATCTGCATACTGTTCAAAGTTCTTGACGAAAGCCGCAGCCAATTGATTCGCCTTTGAATCATAGGCATTCTTATCATCCCAGGTGTTCCTTGGGTTTAATATTTCAGATGGAACGTTGGGACATGCCAATGGTATTTCCAAACCAAATATTGGTAGAGTTTCAAAATGAACTTTGTCAAATTCACCATTCAATGCAGCAGTAATAATAGCTCTCGTATAGGCAAGTTTTATACGACTTCCAACACCATAGCAGCCACCAGACCAGCCTGTATTTACCAGCCAGACATTAACTTTATTCTCTTTCAATTTTCTCCCTAAGAGTTCGGCATACTTTGTAGGGTGAAGGGGAAGGAAAGCCTTGCCAAAGCATGCAGAAAAAGTTGTTTGAGGTTCGTTAATTCCTACTTCTGTACCTGCCACTTTAGCAGTATATCCTGAAATGAAATGATACATTGCCTGCCCGGTATCTAATTTTGAAATAGGCGGCAACACACCAAATGCATCGGCTGTAAGAAAGAAAATATTCTTTGGAATCTTACCTATCGAAGGCTCCACACTATTCTCGATGAAGTCAATCGGGTAAGCCACTCTCGTGTTCTCGGTCTTGGTGATATTTTCATAATCCACAATGGATGACCCTTCATAAAAATTGATGTTCTCCAGCAAGGCTCCAAACTTAATAGCATTAAATATCTCGGGCTCCTTTTCCTTGGAAAGATTGACACATTTGGCATAACATCCCCCTTCAAAATTAAAGACTGAATTATCTGACCAGCCATGCTCATCATCGCCTATCAAACCTCTTTCAGGATCAGCAGAAAGTGTTGTCTTACCGGTTCCAGACAAACCAAAGAAGATAGCCGTGTCGCCTTTTTTGCCGATATTTGCTGAACAGTGCATGGACAAAACATGTTTATCATGGGGAAGTATATAATTCAAAACTGAGAAGATTCCTTTTTTAATTTCGCCAGTGTAAGCGGTTCCTCCGATAAGAATGATTTTCTTGGTAAAATTTAGAATGGCAAAGTTTGCCTGACGAGTTCCATCAATTTCTGGATCAGCAAGAAAGTCTGGCACTGCAAGGATTGTCCAATCAGGGACCTGTGTTTTAATCTCTTCCAAAGTAGGGCGAAGGAATAAATTATTTGCAAAAAGATTCTGCCACGGAGCTTCTGTAATTACACGAATATTCAACCTGTATGCAGGATCGGCACAGGCATAAGAATCTCTTACATAAACGTCCTTGCCTCCAAGATAGGCGCATACCCTGTTATATATTTTGTCGAACTTTTCAGGGCTGAATTTTATATTAATCTCTCCCCACCATACGCTCTTTTCGGTCTTTTCGTCGCAAGCGATAAACTTATCCTTAGGCGAACGACCAGTAAACTGTCCCGTATCAACAGCAAGTGCGCCAGTATCTGACAACAACCCTTCCTCTTGAATTATTGTTTGTTCGACTAACTCCGAAGGGCTTAAATTCCAATAAGCATTAGCCACATGCTTTAACCCATTGTCAGCTATTGACGCTGTTTCCGACTTGATTCCATATTCATTCATAATCTTTATACATGTTGGTTATTTGTGAAGTCATGCAAAATAATGAAAAAAAAAGGAGACCAGCAAATACTTTTGGCATTCAACCTTCTTTTTCAGCAAATTATTTTATCAACAAAAGAAATTTTGATGCCATCAATAGTTTGAAATTTTGTTTTAGCTACGATGTATATTCTTTCGTTTTATATTTTTGCGGCATTAAAGTAAAAAATATGAACATGAAAAATTTTATCAAAACAATCCTTGCCTTGACGGTTGTTTCTATAGTATCTTGTAATTCTTCCGAGCCTTCAAAGGATGCTAATGAAAAGCCCACTGTAGCCGCAAATCCTCCTGCAATGGATATACCTTCTATAATTCGTAATCCCAAAGACACTACCAAACAACCTAAGCAGCCAAAACAAACCGCTGATCCTAATGCAAAATATGATTTAAAAACATCCAAGAATCCTGATGGTACTTGGGGTTACAGCATTTGGAAGGTCGGCGAAAATCATGCTTATATTAATCAGCCGCATAAACCGGGAGTGAGTGGAATAAAGGGTTTCGAAACTGAAGAGAAGGCAATTAAAGCAGGTAATTTTGTAATCTTTAAAATTAAGCAAAATATCGGCATGCCACGAGTTACGACACAGGAATTAGACAGCCTCGGTGTACTGAATTAATCCAAAACATCCCTTTTCATTAATGAGAAAAAACAGCGATTTAAATACCCCATTAACTCTATTTAATTCCCATTTCTCATTTCATAAAATTCCTTTTCCTTGGTGAATCATAGTGCTCATGGCGAATCTGTATCAAAAATTTTCTCGCTCTCTCTTTCCTCCTATTCCCTCGAAAAATCCGGTTTTCTCAAATCAACCCCTAATTGTACCGATAATTCAAAAGTGGCAATTCGTAACTTTTTCCGCAATAATACCACTTTAAGCCTTTTAATAGTGTATTTTCGAAAATTTGCCTTAAAAACAAAAGTGGTCCAAAATAAGGTGGTTACCAATTTGGTCAAAACATATGTTTTGACGTGTTCGTGGTACGACTTCGGGTAGAATGAAAGTGTTTTGACGTGTTCGTGGTACGACTTCGGTTAGAATGAAAGTGTTTTGACGTGTTCGTGGTACGACTTTGGGTAGAATGAAAGTGTTTTGACATGTTTGTGCTACGACTTCCGGTAGAATGAAAGTGTTTTGTCGTGTTCGACAAACCGCCAACGCTACAAAACACTTTTTTCTATTGAATGCCGTCTTCGACATCTGACCGAAGAATCTGAATTCCCCAAAACCCGACTTCTCAATCGTAATGAAACATTCTTTTCATTTTACTATCGCCATTCGCAATCTTCCGAATCACCCTCTTCCGAATCACCCTCTTCCCCCTCCTCATGGAAACCATACCTATATAATAGGAGTGAAATTACAGAAACCCTACTGCGATATATTTAAAAATCGCGTTGAAGATTATCCTCATAACCTTGGCAAGGATAAAAATAATATGTTTTGAAATAGAAGAGTCATTAGCAAGATGCTCGAATCAGTAAGTTTGATGTAAGATCACGGCATCTTCAAATGATAAAAATTAAAATAATCTTCAATAAGCCTGAAGTAATCATAATCCCCTTTGCCATAAAAGCAATACCACCACATTTCATATATCCCTAATGTAATATAACAACAGGCGTAAATTACGATTGCTAAAAGCAACAAAATAATCCATTTTCTTTTATTTATCAAATAATCTAAAGTCAAGACAAATGGAAATATAAATAACGTAACAAAATCAAGCATTCCACGATGTCCGAATGCACAGCCTAAAGATGGGGAAGACCATGATGCATAAATAAAAGTAATTACTATAAAATAAGATAATACTAAGTATCCATTCTTAAATTTTTCCTTTACCAAGAAGTTCATCAA
>JABDAW010000077.1 GCA_013288905.1 Bacteroidota bacterium
TCAGTAATAGGAAGATTAAGAGAAGTGGTTCCTGAACTATTCTTCAAAGTAATAGGCAGCCCCCCTGTAACAGGAAGCATTATCAAGGAATCAAATCCAATTCCGTAAAAATAATAATCACCTTCCTTCAAACCGGAAACAGTTACTACAACAGAATCACTGCCACCAGTTGTTGTGAAGCTTGCATCATAATTAGAAGGAGAAGTACCAGGCAAATTCTGCGTACCAAACTTTATATATACCACTACCCACGGGATATTTCGCCCATGATGCTGCGGAGTAACAAGCACAGTATTCTTACCTCCAAGACCAGGTTTGGTACACGTAGTTAAAGACAAAATTACAACAAGAATAAGTAAAGGAAAAATCAACCGTTTCATAAGAAATATTTTATATTGCAAATATAAATATCTGAAGGATGATAAAAAGGATATTCATAAATAGTTATTTGGAACCACTTCTTCCAAGGCTTCTGAATCCTTTTAAAAGAATATTCAAATCATTTAATAATTGGTAATCCTTAGCATACAGAAGATTTAGATGTGCTATTGTTGATTCATCAGGCTTGAAATTTTTAATAGCATCCAGGGGAGAAAGAATTCCTCTTTTGATAAGAGGCAGATGAGACGTTGTGTTGGGAGCAACTATTTGTTGATAATAACCAATCCAACTCACCTTACCAGTCAATACTTTAAAGATATTTTCTAATAAAGCAAAAGGATTTCTAACAACAAATAAAAGCACAGGAAAAAAAGCTGAAAGCAGAAGCGAAACCGCAATATCAAAGAGCCTCTTATTTCTTTTATTTACCGATTTAGTGATAGCATTAATGTCAATGATATAAAGGTCTCCGTGATTATTAACAGAATTACTTCCGATGATATAAAGGCTTTCGGGAGGAGCTATCTTGTATTCTAATTCTCCTTTATTTATCTGCGACATTTGATTGATGATTTGCCAGACTGGAATATTTTTTGCACAGAAAATAATTTCTCGTATGTCATAAATCATTACCATCTCATTCAATTGTTCAATGTTTCCGAGAAAGCTTTTTGAGTCTTCAGAAGATGTGTTTGATTTACTGTCAGGCTTGACAAAACCGATGAAGTTAGTCTTGCTATTTCCTATATTTAATAAGGTAAGCACGCGCTTTCCTTCTTCTAATTCACCAACAATCAGGACTCTTTTTTTATCATTGGTTTCTAAAACAAAATTCTTTAATTTGAAGATATTAATAAACAACCTTATTCCTACAATTGAAACGCTTGCCCAAAAGGTTCCGAGAAGAATTAATGCCCTTGAAAACCGGTAACTTTCTGGAAGTAAAGCATAGACAACAAGTATAAAAACTGTACCTGAAAATATTCCTCTGATGATTTTTGAAAGCCTGATAGGGCGATCATATCCGCCACTTAAATAAATCGAACAGAGCCAGATTAATACATAAACAGGAACTACATAAATCATGAACTCATGGGGGAAATGCAATCCGGCGCTTTCTTTAACGCTGTTCTGCCAATAATTCTTCAAGACATACATTCCACCCCACAATAAAATGAAATCTGTTGCAGGAAGGAAAATCATTTTCGCAAAGCGAACAATTATTGCTAAAGTTGCTCTTAAATAAATAGCAAGATTGATTAGTAAGGTAAAGAGTCTGGCGTTTTTTTGAGAGAAATGTTTCTTAGCAAATATTATCATTGCATTGTAAAAAACAAAGACATAATTCACGCTGCTTTTCTTAGTGCTTTCACCTTTGTAATGAATAATTCTGGTTTCAGGAAAATAATAATTTTTATACCCTGCCTTGATGATTCGGAACGATAAATCAATGTCCTCTCCATACATAAAAAAGTTTTCATCAAGAAGACCTATTTTATCAAGCACATCTTTTCTTAATAACATAAATGCACCACTCAATACTTCGACCTGATGAATCTTGTCTTTATCCAAATAACCTAAGTGATATTTTCCAAATAATGAAGAGTTAGGGAAAAGGGCGGACAATCCGAATATCTTATAGAAAGCCGCAGATGGCGTGGGTAGTCCACGCTTTGATTCAGGTAAAAATTTGCCATTGCCATCAATCATCTTGACTCCAAGACCTCCCGCATCGGGATGATTAGTCATGAAAGAAATAACTTTCTCAAATGTGTCTTCTTCAACAACCGTATCTGGATTTAATAATAAAATATACTTTCCAGTAGCCTTCCCGATGGCTTGATTATTAGCTTTAGAGAAACCTATGTTTTCTTTATTCTCTATAATTTTCACTAATGGGAATTTGTTTCGAACCATTTCTACAGAACCATCTACTGAATTATTATCCACTAAATAAACTTCCGCATCAATATTCCTGCAAGCCCTAAAAACAGAATGTAATGCTTGCTCAAGAAAATACTTCACGTTATAATTTACAATGATGATGCTTAAATCCATTATGGTTTTTAAAAAGAGATTTAAAGGAGAATGTTCATTTTAAATTCTTGCAGGATGAAATATTTTATCTATTTCACCAATGAATTTTCATAAGGGACTCGATTCAATATAGACCGCCCAAGAGTGGCTTCATCAGCATACTCCAAATCATCGCCGATTGAGATACCACGTGCAATTGTTGTAAATTTTATATCGAAATCCTTCAATCTTTTGAATATATAAAACACTGTAGTATCCCCTTCCATGGTGGCATCCAATGCCATGATAATTTCCTTTATTTCGTTCTTAGCAACCCGATCTGCTAAGGAATCAACTTTTATATCTTTCGGACCAATTCCATCCATCGGATTTATGATGCCACCCAAGACATGGTACACACCATTAAATTGATTCGTATTCTCAATTGCGAAGACATCCCGAATGTCTTCAACAACGCATACTATGGAATGATCTCGTTTATTATTTGAACATATTTCACAAAGAGTTTGTTCAGTAATATTATTACAGCTCGAGCAATATTTTATTCCATTACGAAGTCGGGTAAAAGTACTTGCAAACAACTCAACATCATCCGACTTTTGCTTTAATAAATAAAGAACAAATCGAAGGGCAGTCTTTCTCCCTATGCCCGGAAGGCGACCGAATTCGTTCATTGCATCTTCAATTAACCTGTTAGAATTTAAATTCATAATCTATATTTCGAAACTAAAATCAATCATGCAAAATAATAAAAATAAAAAGAGAAATTTGAAATCATGAATACAAGATTTCGAATTTCTCTTTCTCAAATAACCTTTGGAAAGTTTTATTGCCTGTGATGGTCAGCCTTCCAATTCTTGATTGCCTTTTTGATTTCATCATTCGTGAGACCTTCTTCAACAGCGCGTTTTGCCAACTCAATAAGCTCGTCATCAGGAGCAAAACGAAGAGCAATTATCTGACCTATCTTTAACCTTGGGTCTAATAATTTTCCAGTTAAAACATAATATCTCAAATTCTCTTCAGCCCTGATTGCCCTATCTTGTACACGGGCTGGGAATGCTCGCATAAGCCAAAAAATAATATTAAAGCAGATACTCATAACAAATAATAATGATGCCGAATAGAGCCGTTCATGGTCATTGAGGGAGGCATATAGATTAACCAAAGAACCGATTGTTGTTGCAAAGATTAATAAGAAAAGCACCACATGAAACATGGGTACAAAACGCCTGTGATTTGAATAATTTTGTTCTATCATTTTTTTAATTTTATTTGGTATTATAAATTGATTTAGGTTTCAAAGATAAGAATTTATTTCATGCTGATCAATTCCTCATGTGTTACAGAATTATTGAAATACCAATCCACAATTTCCTTAGCAGTAGAATCTTCTTTAACATCGTCCGCCATAAACTGCTCAAAATTCAGATGCCTTTCATTTAATAAATAACCTGTCATTACAGCATCCATCCAATAGTGCTTACTACTAGAAGGATGTTTAATCAGGTCTTCTATATTATCTCTAACATATTTATTGCTTAAATGCCCATTGTTAAGTATTAGATCTGTCTTAGCAATATAAAAAGCATAACCCTCCATTTTCCATTCTGGGATCTTCATTACCCGCCAAAATCCAAGCTTACTTTCTTGTAATGAATGAACGGTTTCATGGATGATCGTTTGGGCAAGATTACATACTTTCCCATCGTGATAAATTAAGGCATTATTTTTTTCATCAACCTTAGGAACCACCATAGTGTTGTTAACCAGAAATTCATGAAATCCAGCTCGCTCTTTACTAAAAGCCCTTGTAAGAGTAAAATAAAAAGAACCTTCCATAAAAAACACTTTTTGTAGTACAGTTGAATCATAGATTTCACATGTTTTTAGTTGAACTATTGAATTATCAATGATCTTATAAATCTTGTCATCAATTTTATTATTCGAATAGATTTTGAAATTTCTATAACTAATTTTATTGCTGAAAAGTACCTGTGGAAAAAGTATGAGATAAATATAAATTCCCATTATTGTAATACAAACTCCTCCCATGTATTTAAAAACTGTTTTTGTCTTCATCGGTTTCAATCTATTATAAAATTTTGTAGGGGACAAAATTAGGAATAATTTTTATCATAGGAAAATAAAATCTTATAATGCCTTGAAATATGAAAAAGTTTACTCATAATCTTATTTTACCAGAAGTATTCTCTTGAAGAAATAATTTAAGATTAATGATGCTAACCATTAATTTTATATTCCAGTCCAGTTAGTTCTTTAAGTTCATTGATGAAACTATTAGATGGATTGACCCTAAATTTCAAAGATGGCATTTCAATAAACATTTTATCAATTGGGTCAGTAACAAGAACTTTTAGGTTGGTATTTCCAGGATGCTTTTTTATCAGAGTGATCAACTTTCTGTTCATTTCATTTGAAAGCTCGGACAGCGTAACTTTGAAGCTGAATGATTTTGCCAGCTTCTCCCTCACTTCTGCCAATAATTGAATCGAAGTAACCTTCAACTCTAATTGATTGGCATCATTATATCGCTGTTGCACCTTGCCCTTCACGAAAAGAAATTGATCCTTCATCAGCCAATGTTTGAACTTTAAATAATCTTCCGAGAACAAAGCCAGGTTGATACTTTGAGTATAATCTTCTATCGTGAATGACCCGAAAGGCTTGCCCGTCTTAGTCATCTTATGTTGTGCATCGGTAATGATTCCCGCAATCGCGAAATCCTTATTCTTATGCTTCTCAAGGTCTGATAATTCTTCGATAGTCAAGTTACAGAAGCTCTGCATATCCACAAGATATTCATCCAATGGATGCCCAGAAATATATATGCCGATTATCTCCTTTTCATATTTCAGAATCTCCAGCTTGCTCCAGTTTTCGGTCTTTAGCAGCTTAGGTTCTGCTAATGCAGTATCTACTACATCCCCAAAAAGACTCTGTACGTTATTCGATTTCCCTTCCTGAAAGGAGCTTCCAAACTTAATAGCTTTCTCAATACCAGTCATGCTTTCACCATCGCCTACAAAGAAATATTCCTTACGATTATTATCCAAGAAACTATCGAAAGCACCCGCGAATGCAAGCCCTTCCAATGTCTTTTTATTCACACTCTTCAGCGGAACCCGCTTCACCAAATCAAAGAGGTTAAGATAATTCCCATTCTTCTCCCGCTCCTCTACAATAGCATTCACAGCACCCTGCCCAACACCTTTGATAGCACCCAATCCGAAACGAATAGCACCTTTCTTATTCACCGCAAACTTAAACCGACTTTCATTAATATCAGGACCCAGCACTTCTATCTTCTGTCTCCGAGCCTCCTCCATATAATAAGAAACCTTCTTAATATCACTCATGGTATTGGTGAGAATAGCAGACATGAATTCAGGGCAATAATGCGCCTTGAGATACCCCGTCTGATAAGCCAAAACAGAGTAAGCAGCCGAGTGCGAACGATTAAAACCATACTCCGCAAACTTCGCCATCACCCCAAAAACTTCTTCCGCCTTCTTCTCATCCACTCCCTTTGCCTTGGCACCTTCCACGAAGGTCGCTTTCTGTTTTTCCATCACATCAACTTGCTTCTTTCCCATTGCTCGGCGTAATAAATCCGCACCGCCAAGAGAGTAGCCACCCATGATTTGTGCAGCCTGCATAATCTGTTCCTGATACACCATGATGCCATAAGTATTCTTCAAAATCCCCTCCAATAAAGGATGCGGATATTCCACCTTTTCCTTACCTAATTTACAAGCAATAAACTTCGGAATAAAATCCATAGGACCCGGACGATACAAAGCATTCATCGCGATCAAATCCTCAATAGACGTGGGTTTCAGGTCCTTCAAGTATTGTCGCATACCATCCGACTCAAACTGAAATGTCCCGATAGTATCTCCCCGTTGATACAACTCCAAAGTCTTCTTATCATCCAATGGAATCGTGTTTATATCTATCTTGATTCCATGATTCTGCTCAATCAATTCCAGTGCATCCTCAATAATAGTCAGCGTCTTCAAGCCCAGGAAATCCATCTTCAACATCCCCACCGACTCCACATATTTCCCATCGTATTGAGTCACCCACATCGTAGAATCTTTCTGAATGCAAACCGGAATATAATTCAAAATATTATCCGGTGCAATGATAACTCCCGCAGCATGAATCCCTGTGTGGCGGGGCGATCCCTCCAATGTCTCCGCAAAGTTCAGCACCTTTCCGGTAAGCTGATTCCCATCGGCTTTCATATCAGATAATTCCTTCACATCCTCAAAAGCTTTCTTCAATGGAACAGCCAATCCATCAGGTATCAGCTTCACCAAACGATTCGCCTCATTGAGCGGCAACTTCATCACGCGCGCCACATCCTTGATAGCCGATTTCGAAGCCATAGTCCCGAAAGTAATGATCTGCGCCACCTTCTCCTTCCCGTATTTCTCAATCACATAATTAATCACTTTATCTCTCCCGATATCATCAAAGTCAATATCAATATCGGGCATCGAAACCCGCTCTGGATTCAGGAACCGTTCAAACAGAAGATCATATTTTATAGGATCAATATTCGTAATATCAGTACTGAAAGCCACCACAGATCCCGCAGCAGAGCCTCTTCCCGGACCCACAGCCACGCCCAACTTCTTTGCCTCCGCAATGAAATCCTGCACAATCAAAAAGTATCCCGCAAAGCCCATATCAAGAATCACTTTCAACTCAAATTCTATCCGACTAACAATCTCCTCATTCAATTCCCCATACTTCTTCCTCGCTCCTTCCATCGTCAGAAACTTCAGATATTCATCCATAGAAGTATAGTCCGCAGGCAGCGGAAAGAACGGCATCAACACAGTCCGCTCCAAACTCAACGGCTCTATCTTAGAGATGATTTCCCCTGTGTTATCAAGGGCTTCAGGAATATCCTTAAACAATTCCTCCATCTCCTCCTTCGTCTTCAAATAGAATTGATTGTTCTCAAAACGCATCCGATTCGGGTCATCAAAATCCTTCCCCGTCTGCAAACAAAGCAAAATATCCTGCGCCTCCGAATCCTTCCTGTTCACATAATGAACATCGTTCGTAGCAATCGTTTTGACATTATATTTCTTCGCCCATTTCAACAAGATTTCATTACACTGATCCTGCTCTGCGATGCCATGCCGCTGAATCTCGACATAATAATCCTCCCCAAAAATCTCCAGCCATTCCAAAAACAATTTCTCCGCAGCCTCCTCACCCCGATGCAAAATCGTCTGATTCACCTCACTCGCCAGGCAGCAAGTCGTCGCAATCAAGCCCTCCCTGTACTGTCGGATCAACTCCTTATCAATCCGCGGCTTGTAATAATACCCCTCGATATAAGCCAGCGAACACAGCTTCGACAAGTTCCGATACCCCACCTCATTCTTCGCCAAAATCAACTGATGATAGATATTTTTCTCCTCCAATTCCTCCCGTTTCGTCTTATCATGCCGACTCCCATGAGCAAGATAAAACTCACAACCCACCACAGGAAGCAAGCCTTTCTTCTTAGCTTCATTAACAAACTTCGGCACGCCAAACATATTCCCATGATCCGTGATAGCGACGGCTTTACCGCCATCATTCTTGACAGCATAAATTAATTTATCAATCGGGGCAGCCCCATCCAACAAGGAATACTGCGTATGTACATGAAGGTGCGTAAATTCAGGCATTGTGTAATTATTTTATAAGTTAAAATGATAAAGATGGACAGGGTAAATTATTCCAATATCAGACCATCTTAAACAGACCAAGATTTAATCTTATTCACTACCTCTTCGAGAGGGACTCCATTAGCAACCTTCAACTGATGTCCTCCATTTTCAATCTTCGCCATTACGATTAAACTCTCCATAAGTTCTCCTAAATCAAACTCATCCGGAAGTTTATCTACTACTTTTGCCAATGCTTCTTTAGTCATTATGATTATTATTTATTAACGATACAATTTCCTTTTTATACGATGCAAAAATACGAAAAGGTTCGTGAACTATCTGTAACCCAAAATTCGTAATTCGTAATTTATCATTCATAATTCTTTTCATCATCATCCTTTTGATAGCTCCCAAAGGTCACTATCATAAAAGGATGAAGAAATAAGGATGAATACAGATTTACTTTGAATAATAGTTTTTCCATAATAATATCTATATTTGCATCCGATTAAACAAACAGATTTTCCATAGAATAATTTTTAATAAACTTGCATGAATATAATGATGATTTAACAACATGGATACTAAACAAATTATTCTCTCTTTAGGCTTCCTCCCCGAAGAAAATACCAAAGATGTTTTTATCAAGTCATACAAAAATCATCAAAATTATACAATCAAAATTCACCACCAAAAAGGCGAAATAAATTACGGAAACAAGATAACTCTTGGCGATAAAACAACTGCTAATTTCAAGGCGAATGAAAACTTTGTCGTCCTCGAATGTGTCAATCGTCTCCTCGAAAAAGGATACCCGCCTCAACATATTACTTTAGAAAAAGACTATCCCCTCGGTCATAAAACCAAAGGAAAGCTCGACATACTTGTTACAGATAAAGAAGGTAAAGCCTATCTTATGATCGAATGCAAAACCTGGGAATCTTATGACAAAGCTGTTAAAAGAACCATTGATGATGGCGGTCAATTATTCTCCTATTTTCAACAAGATACCGACACCCAATTTTTGTGTCTTTATACCTCATCAATTCACGAAAAAAAAATCCTTTATAAAAACGATATTCTAAAAGTAGAAGACAATTTTCGCCAAGCATCTAATGCACAGGAAGTCTTTGATCTTTGGAATAAAGCCTTTAAGATGAATGGCATTTTTGAAGAAGGAATAGAAAAATATCACATTACACCTAAAGCATATACCTTAAACGATTTAGAAGAAATTACTTCTGAAATAAGTAAGAAAATTTTCCACCAGTTTTTAGTCATTCTAAGACGCCATGTTATTTCCGACAAACCAAATGCCTTCAATAAATTTATCGCCCTCTTCATCTGCAAAATTGTTGATGAGAAAAAACGAAAAACGGAACAACTCGAATTTCAATGGTTAGATGATGACACCCCAGAATCCCTCCTAATCCGATTATGTGATTTGTATAGAAACGGAATGAAAAGTTATCTCGATAAAACCATCACAGACTATAGTGATAAAGACGTAGATGACGAATTTAATCACGCCGACTATTCTGTTCGTTTAAACATCAAGAAATGGATTTCCAAAATGCGCCTCGAAAAAAACAATGAATTCGCGTTTAAAGAAGTCTTCGACAACCAGTCATTTCTCGAAAATGCCAAAGTCGTTAAAGACATGGTACAGATGCTCGAAAAATATCGCGTTCGATACAACCGCAAACACGATTACCTTGGGGAATTCTTCGAGAAACTTTTAAATACTTCTCTCAAACAAGAATCCGGTCAGTTTTTCACCCCCGTTCCTATTGCACGCTTCATCATCAATTCCATCCCCATTAAGGAATTAGTCCTCCAAAAAATCAATGATAAAAGCGATGAAGATATTCTACCCTATGCCATCGATTATGCCTGTGGCAGCGGACATTTCATCACCGAACTAATGGATCAGATGCAAAATATCATTACCGAAATTTCTACCAATGATGATTTTGATGATGAAACAAATCGAAAATTCAAAGGCTGGAATCTCAACCAATACGATTGGGCAGGAAAACATATTTACGGCATCGAAAAAGATTACCGCCTATTCAAAACAGCCAAGGTAGCATGCTTCTTAAATGGCGATGGTCTCGCAAATATTATCAATGCCGACGGCTTAGCCCCCTTCGCCCCTCAAGACGGGTATAGAGACAAACTCGTTATCTCCTCAAAAAATAATCCCAAAGATAATGAGCAATTCGAAATCCTCGTTTCCAATCCCCCATATTCTGTTGAATCATTTCGGAATACTATTGAAAAAACAGGCGCAGCTTCCTTTGAATTGTATGACAGGCTCACCCTTCAAAGTTCCGAAATCGAAAGCCTTTTTATTGAACGCTCCAAACAACTTTTAAAAGAAGGTGGCTATGCAGGCATCGTTTTGCCAAGCAGTATTTTAAGTAATAAAGGTATCTATTCCGACACTCGTGATATCATTCTAAAATATTTTAAAATAATTGCAATCACTGAATTTGGTCGTAATACTTTTATGGAAACAAATACCAACACAATAGTGCTTTTCCTCCAACGTAGAAGTAATTTCGATTATCCAAGAGCAGTAACAAGTGTTGAGCGATTCTTCCAAACACAAAAAGACATCACCGCAAATGGTCTCGAAAATATTTTCAGCATCTATGTTGCCCATGTTTATAAAACCTTAGCCCTTCCCGATTACCTTTCTCTTATCAATCACAAACCAAATGAAAAAATGAGAGAAAATGAAATCTATAAAGACTACCAAAAAGACTTTTTAAATTCCGCACATGTAAAAAATCTGATTAAGAAACCTGCATTCAAAGCAAAGTCCGAAGCCGATAAACAAACCGAATTTGATAAACAATTTTATACAAGCATAATAGAAAAGGAACGCGTAAAACTCGAGTTCTTTATATTAACTTATGCCCAAAAAACACTTCTAATAAAAGCCAGTCCCGATGGTAAAAACGAAACCGAAAGAGAATTTCTTGGATATGAATTCAACAACCACAGAGGACAAGAAGGTATCAAACCATACGGAGCCAAAACCATACAAGAAGCCACGAAATTATTTGATGAGAATAATTTATTAAACCCAGAAAAAGCCAACACCCACATATACAATACTTTCCTTGGCAAAGATATAAACATCCCAGAAAACCTCGAAAAACATATCACACAGCAAAATCTCGTTGACATGATAAACTTCGACAGAATAGACTTCCAAAGAACTATCTCATTAGCTACTAAAAAAAAAGTAGAGATTGAAAGTAAGTGGGAAGTTGTTAGGCTCGAAAGTTTAATAGAATTAATTTCAGGTCAATCTCCTTTATCTGAATTTTACAATACAAAAAAACGAGGGTTACCATTTTATCAAGGCAAGATTGATTTTGGAGAAGATGTTTTAAAGCCACCAACAAATTGGACAACTCAAGTAACTAAGAAAGCCATAAAAAATGATATTTTAATGAGTGTGCGGGCTCCTGTTGGTCCTGTAAATATTAATCCCTATGATGAGATATGTATTGGCAGAGGATTATCAGCCTTGCGTCCAATAAATGATAAATGTTTGCATCAATATTTATATGCTTACTTGAAAACAAATCAAGATACTATTTCTGGTAATAAAGGATTAGGTTTTGATTCGATTTCTCGTGAACAAATCTTAGGCATAAAAATCCCCCTCCCACCAAAAAACATCCAAGATAAAATCGTAAATGAGATTGAAGCACTTGAGAAATTAGAAAAAGGTAATAATGATAAAATTGAGAAATTAGAATCTCAAATAAACTCAATTATTAAAGCCTTAAAGGGAGATAAAACAACCCTCAAAAATGTTGTTGAAGTTAATCCATCCAAAAGCGAAATCAAAAAACTTTCTGATGATACACCCGTTTCCTTTATTGAAATGGCATCATTAAGTAATGAAGGATACATTACAGAAGTAGTATTAAAAAAATTGGAAGATGTCAAAACAGGTTTTACTTATTTTAAAAATGAAGATGTTTTATTCGCTAAAATTACCCCATGTATGGAAAACGGGAAAGGTGCATTAGTCTCTGGTTTAACAACTGAAATAGGATTTGGAAGCACAGAGTTTATTGTTTTAAGAGCATCAAATAAAATATCAAACAAACTCCTTTATCATATCCTGAAACAAAAATCATTCAGACAACTTGCCGAAAAAAATATGACAGGAGCATCAGGTCATAGAAGAGTACC
>JABDAW010000078.1:0-7567 GCA_013288905.1 Bacteroidota bacterium
AATACCTTAGTCCGGGGAGCATTGATGTGGAATAAATGTTTGATTGAATAATCCATAGTTTTAAATATTTATTTTTTTTGTTTTATAATAAAGATGACGAATGAGGGATCGTGATTTGGACATTTCATTAAAGAAATGTTTTCAATTCCTTATTTCCTCATATAATCAAAACCGCCTTTCCTCAAATTGATTCCGAATTCGAGATAAGCTTTGAGGCAGGCAAGGAAATTCCCCCAGCCTTCGGTGTTTCCTTTGAGCCATTTGATGCCAGCTTCATCATTATTCATGCTTTTTTCGGTAACGGTTACAAGGGTCGCGCCGCCATCTTTCGGAGTCAGGGTCATCTCCACGAAAGTTTCTTTACAATCATTATCCCAATAATAGGAGATGTATTTATCCAGATCTATTTTGCTGATGCGGACAGGAATTTCCATGTCGAATTCAGGGAATTGCCAGATAAGGTTTTTACTTTCTTCCATTCGCCCATTGCTTTTTGAAATGAAATAGTTGGACATCTTTGATGGGTCGGCAATGGCTTCAAATACTTCATGCGCCGGTTTTTGTATCTGAAGATTTGTTTTGATTTCAAGAATCTGATTACTCATATTAATAGTATATATTGATTTGTTTTGCGCCGACAAATTTACTAAATGTTTGATAATAAAATGGGAAGGATTAATTAATTTATTGCTTCTATTCCAAATGAAAAAATTACTTGGGAATGTGTTGGCAGTCCTTACGGTTGGGTGGGCAATAAGATTACTTTCTTCCTGGATGAAAACGATAGCAAAACCCGCATTCGTTTTTCTCATGATGGCTGGGAAGAACAAGGCGATTCTTATGCTGCTTGTTGCTTCAGTTGGGGAAGATATATGGAGAGTTTAAGGCAATTTTGTCAGACTGGAAAGGGCGAGGCTTTTGGTAGTGAAGGATACAAGAGGTAAAATAATTGTTATCATTTGTCAAAATAACAATAAGTCATTCGTCATTACGTCATAGAAAGTATAAAACAAATTAATAACCTAAAATTAAATTATCATGTCAAAGACAATTGTTCAAAAAGTGGTGTTCAAAAATACAACACCCGATGTATTGTATGACCTCTACATGAATGCTAAGAAACATTCGATGATAGCAGGTGCGCCTTGTGAAATCTCTAACAAGGTTGGTAGTAGTTATTCTGTTCATGGTGGCTACATCAAAGGAAAGAATCTTCATCTTGTGAAGGACAAAGTTATCGCTCAAACATGGAGAGCTTTGGGCTGGGAAGATAGTCATGTAGATTCTATATTTATCATTAACCTGGAACAAAAAGGAAAGGATGTGGTTCTTCATGCCACTCATTCCAATGTTCCTGAAAAGCATTCCGAAAGTATTGCTAAAGGATGGACGGATCACTACTGGAATCCTTGGAAACAGCACATTGCAGGAAAAGAAATCACTCGTCCTAAAATGTAATTGTCCAAATTATTAAAGGTCATTCGTCATTATCTTATAAAACAAAAAGTAAATTTAATAAAAGTTAAACCAAAAAAAATTAAAGAAATGAAAGAGTATTTATTAGTATTCAGAGGGGGTGATGGAGCTATTCATTCCGATTCACCCGAGAAGGTTCAAGCCCACATGCAGAAATGGATGCAGTGGATGGGGGGACTTCAGCAAGATGGCAAGTTCGTTGGAGCGCAGCCTCTTGAAGCTACTGGAAAAAAGATTTCCGGAACCAAAAAAGTTGTTACTGACGGACCCTTTATGGAAGGCAAAGAGATGGTTGGCGGTTACCTTATTTGTAAAGCGAACACTTATGATGAAGCTGTTCAGATTGCAAATGGCTGTCCTATTCTTACCTTCGATGATGGTTCTGTCGAGGTGAGAGAATTGAAAGCAATGCAAATGTAATTGCTGCCATTCACTCAAAACATTGACAAACTTACAGACCATCTTTTTCGTCATGAGGCGGGAAAGATGGTTTCTGTTTTAACAAAGATTTTTGGAACAGAGAATCTGGAAACCGCAGAGGACGTGGTTCAGCAGACTTTCATTGATGCTATTACCACCTGGAAATTAAAAGGTATTCCAGACAATCCTTCTGCATGGTTATTTCGTGTTGCCAAGAATAAAGCCATTGATATTATTCGCAGAAATAAATTTTCGGTGCAATATGATTTCAGTGATAATGAAAGAAAATTACTGACTTCCGAATACTCTCTTGCTGTTACTATGGATAGCTTTTTTACTGAAGAATTAATCAAGGATGATATGCTTCGAATGATGTTTGCCTGCTGCCATCCCGACATTTCTGAAGAGAATCAAATCACTCTTATTCTCAAAATTCTTTGTGGCTTTAGCACTGCTGAAATTGCTAAGGCATTTCTTACATCAGAGGATACTGTTTCCAAGAGATTATATAGGACGAAAGAGTTTTTCAGACAGAACAAAATCAAATTGGAAATACCTTCTGTGCATGAGCTGGAATCCAGGACAGGAGCGGTTCTCAATGCTATCTATCTTTTGTTTAATGAAGGATACAATTCCACTAATTCCAACGATTTGATTCGTGATGATTTGATTGAAGAAGCCATGATGCTTTGTAAATTACTTACTGAAAACAAACATACACAATTGCCTGAAGTTTATGCCTTAATGGCGTTGATGTGCTTTCATTCGTCCCGCAGTAATGGCAGGCTTACCGCAGAGGGAGAGATTATTTTATTGAAAGATCAGGACCGTTCGAAATGGGACAGGATATTGATTGAAAGAGGATACGAATTCATGAATATAGCATCATTCGGAAAGTATGTAACTTCATATCATGTGGAGGCTGCTATTGCCTGTGAACACTGTACTGCCAAGAGTTTTGAAGATACTAATTGGAAGAGGATTCTTGAATATTATGAATGGATGTGTAAGTTCTATCCTTCCCCGATAAAGGAACTTAATAAAGTGGTTGCTGTGATGCAGGTTCATGGTGCTGCTGCGGCTTTGCAAGCATTGGAGGAGATTAAAGACAAGAAAAAATTGGAGTCATTTTATATCTATCACAGCATCCTCGGAGAGATCAATTTTTTATTAAATAAAAACAAGGATGCAAAAGAGAATTTCGAGAAGGCAATTCAATTAACTCAATCGGAAAGGGAACGGACGATACTGAAAGAAAAGATTAATAAAATTGATTCTATTCAAAATTAAAAGGACTAAAAATTCTATATAGAATACTATATTTGCAAACAAAAATATACTGCTATGATTATCAAAAAAGAGACTTTTCAATTCCTGAAAGATGTAAAGAAAAACAATAACCGCGAATGGTTCAATGCCAACAAAGATAAGTATGTGGCTGCCAATGAAAACTTCATCGCCTTCACGCAATCCCTGATAAATGAGGTTGCAAAATTCGATAAATCCGTTGCAGGTTTGGATGCCAAAAGCTCTGTCTTTCGCATCTATCGGGATACCCGATTCTCAAAGGACAAGACTCCTTACAAGACCTTTTTTTCTGCGGTATTAATGGGGCAAAGTGAAGGATGTGGAGTGGCAGGTTATTATTTTCACCTGGAGCCTGAAAACTCAATGCTGGTGGGCGGTGTACATGCTACCGAACCCAAAGCATTAAAGGAAATTCGTCATGAAATAAGCTCTAATGGAAAAGAATTTTTGAAGATAATTAATGACAAAAAATTCAAAGATACTTTCAAGATTCAGGGAGAAAAATTAGTGAAAGTTCCACAAGGATTTGACAAAGAAGACCCTATGGCAGAATACCTTAAATATAAGGAGATGATGATTTGTCATTCGGTAGCAGATAAAAATATTCTTGCTGATGATTCCATTTCTTATTGCACAAAGATTTTTAAGGCGATGCAACCCTTCAATGCCTTTGTCAATGCGCCTTTGATATAAAGGGTTTCTCTAAAGAATAAGATTTATAGTTTGTCCTTAAAACTAATGTACCCAATCAACCGATAAACCAGTTTAGCCATAGCATATTCGGAGAGTATCTGACCTTCAGTAGGAGCGATTTCTACGACATCAAAGCCAATAACATTTTTATGCTTACAAACCATTCTTAAGAACGCCAATGTCTCTTCCCAATACATGCCACCAGGCTCCGCAGTGCCTACACTCGGCACTATCGAAGGGTCAAATCCATCAGCATCAATCGTGATATAAACATTGTCGGTAAGAGTAGCTAATGCCTCCTTCATCCAATCAGGATTAGTGCGGATTTTATGGGCATAGAAGGTATGAATATTTGAAGAAGCTTTAATCAAATCTGACTCCTGTTTGCATTGCGCACGAATGCCAATCTGGGTAAGATTAATTCCCAATTCATGAATCCTTGCCATGACCGAAGCATGTGAATAGATGTTGTCATGATAAGATTCACGAAGGTCGGAATGTGCATCGAATTGAAGTACAGTAATGTTTTCATACTTCTTTGCAAATGCCTTCACGAAACCCAAAGTTACAGTATGTTCTGCACCAAGTGATACTACGAATTTATTATCATTTAATAAAGCTGTAGTATGCTGCTCTATCAAATCAACAGCATCGGCATCAATCTTATCACCAAAGTCAATAGCTTCGACCGTAGCGATAGGATTAGTATTTACAGTTTCAATGTCTAATTCCTCATCATAGAATTCTACAAAATGTGAAGCCTCAACGATAGCAGCCGGACCCTTTGCAGAGCCTTGTAAATAGGAAGAAGTATGTTCATAAGGTACTTGCTGTATAACATATTTTGCTTTGTCATAAGCATAAAGATTCTCATCTTCTATGCCCAAGAAGTTCTCATCAGTTGGAAGACCTTTCATCTATTTATTTAATACCTGATTTACTAAGTCTGCAGCCTCTTTCAGTAACGTCGCAGGATAAACTTTTAACCCTGAATCATCAATAATCTTGCGGGCTTCGATAGCATTAGTTCCTTGCAATCGAACGATAATAGGCACTGGAATCTCACCAATATTTCTATAAGCATCAACAATACCTTGAGCCACTCTGTCACAACGAACAATCCCTCCAAAGATATTCACCAGAATTGCCTTTACATTAGGATCTTTCAAGATGATTCTAAAAGCCTGTTCAACACGAGCCGCATTAGCAGTACCTCCTACATCTAAGAAGTTTGCAGGGAATCCACCGGCTAATTTAATGATGTCCATAGTAGCCATTGCAAGCCCCGCACCATTCACCATACAGCCCACATTCCCATCCAATTTCACATAGTTAAGATTGTGTTCGCCTGCTTCAACTTCGGTAGGGTCTTCTTCAGTAATATCACGCATTGCAGCATAATCAGGATGACGATACAGTGCATTCTCATCGAGATTTACCTTAGCATCCACAGCGATTATTTTATTATCAGAAGTCTTCAGCACTGGGTTAATCTCAAACATAGATGCGTCGATGCTATCATAAGCCTTATAAAGGCTCGCAACAAACTTATTCATCTCCTTAAAAGCATTGCCGCTCAAGCCAAGATTAAAAGCTATTCTGCGAGTCTGAAATCCCTGCAATCCCACAGCAGGATCAACCTCTTCCTTGAAGATAAGATGCGGAGTCTTGGCAGCCACTTCTTCAATATCCATGCCGCCTTCGGTACTATACATGATGATATTTCTTCCCGTCTGGCGATTCAATAAAACACTCATATAAAACTCCGTCGTCTTACTCTCGCCCGGGTAATAAACATCCTGCGCTATCAACACTTTACTCACCAGCTTCCCCTGCGGACCGGTCTGTGGAGTCACCAATTGCATCCCGATAATCTTCCCCGCAATCTCCTTCACCTCATCAAGGCTTTTAGCCAGCTTTACTCCACCACCTTTGCCACGTCCGCCGGCATGAATCTGGGCTTTCACCACCCACCATCCGGTGCCTGTTTGTTTCTGTAAATCCTTAGCTGCTTCCACTGCTGCTTCAGGTGTTTCAGCCACAATACCTTCCTGTATTGCCACGCCAAAACTCTTCAAAATTGACTTCCCTTGATACTCGTGTATATTCATTATCTTAATTATTTATTGAGGGCGCAAAACTAACAAAAGAATAGTGAAAAGAATTATGAATGCTAAATTATAAATTATGAATGTTGGATAATTTATAATTCATAATTTAGCATTCATAATTCCCTTCATAATTCATTCCCTGTTCTTTTCTTATTTTTGCATCTTCATAAATAATAATGATATGACAAAAGAGGTTGTAATAAATGTTGTCAATGAATTCCAAAAAGAATTTACATTGGATGAATTGTTGGAAAGATTAATCGTTATTGAGAAGATTGACGAAGGCTTGAAGGACGTTGAGGAAGGAAAATTAACCTCTCATAAAGATCTTAAAAAAGAAGTGAAGAAATGGTTGAAGTAACCTGGACTTCACGTGCCAAAGCAGACTTAAAACATATTCATAAATACATTTCATTCGATTCGGTTCGGTATGCAGATCGGCTTATATTAAAGTTGATAGCTCGTGTGGATATTCTTGAACAATTGCCTTATTCAGGAAAGATAGTTCGTGAAAAGAATGATGAAACCATAAGGGAATTGATTCAGGGGAATTACCGAATCTTCTATAAAATAAGGGATAAGAACACCATCCATATTCTTAGAGTTTATCGGTCGTCAATGAATATTAATTAGCCAGTTCTTCTTCATCCTTTTATTGCACCGCCCCAAAAAGGTCGGTATCATAAAAGGATGAAAGAAAAAAAACTCATTGAATGCATCATTCATTCAAAGGGAGAGACGCAGTACTTTCCTCAAAATAAATGAAACCATCATATCCGAATTCCTCTGTCTTTTCAAGGGATGAATTAAGAAAAACTATGAAGTTTTTTCTTGCATAATTTTTTTCAATTTCAGGACTGGCATAAATAGCTCTTATCTTACATCCTCCGTCATCCGTACAATTCCAAACAGTTCCTTTTCTAAAATAGGTGTTGAGAGAAATTATTTTATTACCAAAACCATAATTATTTTTTAAAAGATAGGCAACTGGTTTAATATCTGTATTTTGATCATGTCCTTTCTTAATTCTTGCATGAAAATTTCCCATCAATAAAATATTAATTCCATTAGAGATATTCTTATTAATAGTTGTTGCCATCATACTATCTCTGTCATTGGAAGTCAGTATCTTTTTTTTGGAATTCATATCAAAACAAAACACATTTATTTCTTTCAATTTCCTAATATTTTCAATTAATTCAACCATAGCTTTACTACTTCTTCCACCAGTGAAATTATTCTTATCAAAGAAACCACATTTTTTAATTATAGAAATATCACCTGTCTTAATAAATCTGTCAATGTCATTTTGGTATTCTTCATTAATTTCAAGACCTAATGATACTTTTATATGCTGATCTTTTAAGGCTTGAATAAGTTTGAAAACAAAATCAGGTGTTTCATTTGTTCCATGCCATTCACCTATAATCAGTATGTTTTTATTTTCAAGAGATTTAGAAAATTCATTACTGTTCAATTGCGGAAAGCTAAAAATGACTTCTTGCCCATATCCTATTTTTAATAATGTAAAAATTATTATAATTACTTTTTTCATGCGC
>JABDAW010000078.1:7584-12146 GCA_013288905.1 Bacteroidota bacterium
ATGCATTCATAAATCCTGATGTCTTAATTAAAATTATCTTTCTATTCATTAAATAGCTTTGATGTATAAAACCTGTCGGCAGAAAAAACCGACAGGAATCCTGATGTCTTAATGAAATTGAGCTTTCTATTCATGATTTATCCGTAGAAAGGAGTGCTGTAATATGATATTTCAATTGTAAAAGCATTCAATAATGACGTTTAATGTTGTTTGATGCTTGAACAATATTGTTTGTAACACGGACAATATTGTTTGTACCACGAACAATATTGTTTGTAGCACGGACAATATTGTTTGTAGCACGGACAATATTGTTTGTAGCACGGACAATATTGTTTGTAGCACGGACAATATTGTTTGTAACACGGACAATATTGTTTGTAACACGGACAATATTGTTTGTAGCACGGACAATATTGTTTGTAGCATGGACAATATTGTTTGTAGCACGGACAATATTGTTTGTAGCACGGACAATATTGTCCGTGCTACATGTTCCCTTGTTCAATCATTTTTATCGTCAAATCATAGATGCTTTGTCCAATTCTATGCCTTTCTAAGCCTCATTAAAGCTAAAATTAGAGAGGCACCAATTTTCAAGACCCTCTTTTGAGGATGTTTTAAGGGTTTTGAAAAAATTGAATCCTCAAAATACCCCTATTAAAGGCACGAGAACGCCCGATACCCCCAAAGTGGCACTTTATCATGGCAGAAAAACAATTAGGAATTAAAAATTAGGAATTAGGATGTGGCACTTACTAATTCCTAATTTTTAATTCTTAATTTATTTCCTAATCGTCCTGTGATAGCTCCTTTTTGGAGGAGCTGCAACAAAACGATGAAGATAGTTATGAGTTATAATGTGTGTGTTATGAGTTTATGGACACCACTCATAAACATACTCCATAACTCATAACTCCTTATTTTAGCTACTTTTGCCGCTTTCATAAATAAACATGGATTGTTTTGCCTTAGTTAAGAATAATAATATTGAATCAAACAAAATAAAACCGATGACCAAAACCCGATTAGAAGCCTTTAGTGATGGAGTTTTCGCAATAGTGATAACACTTCTCATCCTCAATATCCATATCCCCGAAGTGGACTATGCTCACCTCAAAGAAGCATTAATAGCCATCATCCCGAACCTGGTTTCTTATGTCATGAGTTTTATAATTATCGGCGTTTATTGGGTAGCTCATCACCGCAATTTCATGTTGATAAGCAAGGTAGATTCTATTTTTCTTTGGTTGAATATTCTTTTACTTTTATTCGTCAGCTTCATCCCCTTCCCCACTTATCTGATAGGGCAATATCCTTTCCGGAAAATCCCTTTGATTATCTATGGTTTCAATCTCATTGCCGCCAATGGAACCGGATTTATAATGATGTTATATATAAAATATCATCCCGAACTTGGCTTAGGAGAAAAGACGCTGAAAAGTTTCAAAACCCAGATACCCGTTTATATCGGTGTCAATGCCTCCTACCTCGCAGCCATTCTACTTGCAGGAACCTTCCCAAAAATCAGCTATGCTATCTATATTATAGTTCTTTTCGTCTTGGTCGTTATCTACCAAACTAAGAATATTATTAAGAGCTGATACATACAACTCTTGTATAGTTATGCTCTTAAAATTCGAGCCCTTAAGGAATTATTTCTTGACGCTGACGATAGCAGTATCGGGCAAACCATAATTTCCAGACGTAAGTATTTTATCTGAAACAGAAAATTTAGGTGAAATGATTTCAATGTTCTCTCGGTCTTTAATTCCTGGAATAATAGGAATTTTAATTGCTGTAGAATCATTAATCAATTTCATCACCCAAAATTCTGTCTGTGTTTCATTCCCTAAAACTGCTGCTTTCGGAACTATGGTAGTATGCTCTTTACGAGATTTCACAATAGAAACATTAGCCATTAGATTCTCCGGAACAGTTGATGCTGCAAGAGGTTTCACCATGTAGCTGATCATCTGCGAAGTAGCATCCATCTCATTTAATCTTGAATCAATTCTTGCATTAATGGAAGTGCTGTCAGGTAAGTTGACAATGCAAATATCGTTGAGATGAATGTATTTATTCAATTCAAAAGGCACCTGCAAAAGAAAGACAAGGCTATTCCTGTCGCTGATGGTGCAAAGCTGGTCGCCATCCTGAACATATTCACCAGCGTAATGGGCGATACCGCTGATCACTCCATCGCAAGTAGCTTTGATTTTGATAATGCCTGAATACAAGAAATTCGTGTCTTTCAAATTCAGGTTTTTGTAGGCAGCAGCCTCCTTGGTCTGTAAGGTAAAAAGCACGGTTCCTGTTTTCACTTCCTGCCCGATAGTGGCATCCACAGACTTGATATATCCATTGGTCGTGGACTTCAGATTGTTCTTCTTGAGATAAGAGGAACTGGCATTAAGGGTAATACTTTCTGTAATATTTTCCTCTGCAATGGAGGCAATAGTAACGGGAGTCTTTACGGATTTTGAACCCTTTTCTGCATCGTCATTTTCTTTCTCCCTGTGATTGCAGGAAAGGAAGGCTAAGGTCATTAAAGCCAGGCACAGAAGGGTTTTCAGATGTTTAGTAAGTTTTACCATACGATGTAGTTGTAAGAATTTATCAATAACAATTCCTTTATTTCGGCAGCATTCAAATCATTTTGCAAATCTAATAATCTCCGCAGGTTGATAGTGAAATCAGTGATGGATATTGCTCCGGTATTCAATTGCTGTCTGTTTAAATCTAATAGGTTTTGAATGTCTGTTCGTTGTTTTGTTAATTGATTTTTGATTGCTTCATTTGCTTTCATTCCATCATCAAGTTGCTGCAGTTGAATTTTATATTGGGAAGATAAGAATGCTTTATAATTTCGACGGGTATCTTCGGAGAATTCGAGCTTCTTATACCCAAGATTTCTTTGATGTCCGTCATAGATCGGCATGTTGAAATTCACCCCGACACTAAAGCCATAAGCCTGACTGATTCCCACAATCGGCACTGCATTTAGCCCTGCATTTGCAAAGGCATTCATCTGTGGGCGGTAATTCAAATCAACCAATTTCCTGCTGTTGACGATGCTCAAACTATCCAGATGAAACTTGATGAATTGGGGAAGAGTATCCAAAGAATAGGAAGCATGTTTTGAGAAATTTGGGAATTCAATATCCACAGTAGTTGTATCATCAATTCCACATAAATTATTCAATGAATACAGATCGCTTCGATACTGAATTTTCATTTGCTGGTAAGCGATTTGCTGGGTCTGCAATTCTATGCGGAACGACAAGAAATCAGATTGTTTGTAAAGCCCTCCTGTAGTCAGTTGTTCGAGCAAGAGAGTTTCTTGATTTAATAAATCAATGACAGGAACGGTAGCTTCCATTTGCTTTTTATCCTGGTAAACTATCAGGTATTGATCGGTGATACTTTTCTTCAAATCATGCTCGCTGATCTTTGCTGTATTAGCTGTACTTTGGACTTGTAGATTCAATGTTTCATATTGCGCAGTAACATATTTCTTATTCGCAATCAGCTTTGAAACATTCACCATGCCTATGTAAGCTCCTTCGTTTGTTGCATTTTGATCATAGCCATAACCCTTGTAAACAGGGGCAATGGAGACTTGCCCTATCGCACTTACCTGGGGCTTCTGAGAAGCAGAAAGTATCAGGCTGTCATTCTGGGTGGACTTTATCTGGTTGGCATAATCTTTCAACAAAGGACTATTCTTCACACCCTCATTAAGATAATAATCCAATGACCTGGTGGTTTGAGAATTCACCATAAAAGTCATTCCCAACAGAGAAAAGAAAAGGATTGTTTTGAAAGAGGTCATCAATGATTTATTGCGGCAAATATAGATAAACTGTCAGGCAATAAAAAAGGCATCCGATGCTTTAACCGGATGCCTTTCCTGAAGAAAAGATTCTTCTAATTATTTCTTTGGTGCAGATGCTTCAGCAGTACCACCACCAAAATTAAAATGCAATCCAACATTAAATCCCCAACTGCTAAAAGGAGCATATTGTTTTAAAGCCTGTGATGGCAAACCTGTATTTGTTGGAACAGTGCTTGTTGTTGAATAATTGTCTAAGTAGTCAGTTTGCTTTTGACTTGTAGTCATGGATGCCAATTGATCTACTCCATTTTTTGTCCAGGTTGAATAATTAGATTGGGTAGGTGCCCATGTTTGTGCAATCATCCCTATTTCTCCAAAAATCGAAACCTTATCGCTCAATTTAAGATCTGCCCCTAATGCCACGCTGAAACCTATTGAAATGCCTCCTGTGAATTTATTCGTAATAGCAATTGTAGTATCTGTTGTCGTCCCGAATCCCGTGGTATAAGTATCTGTTTCATTACTATTAGTAGTAATTGTCGGGCTAATTCCAAGAACCAATCCAACCCTGATATAAGGAGTAATTTTTGCAGGCTCACCACAGATTTTAAGCGAAGGAATAATCCTCAACATCGTAGCAGAAGAACTATAGGAAATGGAAGTAGTGGATACCGTAACAAAATTGGTATTTGATGTGGATGATATAGTAGAACCTGATAGATAA
>JABDAW010000079.1 GCA_013288905.1 Bacteroidota bacterium
CAGACTATAATCTGTGTTAATCCAAGAAATCTTTTGTGAAAAATATTTGTGATTAATTTCTGAATAGGTTTGCTTTTTAAAGATGAGTAATTGCCTGAAAAAATAATTAGATATATTTGCAACGATGAAATTTAAATTTACTATTCTCCTTTTCCTGCTACTTTCAATAGGAAAATCATTTGCGCAAGTAGAGTATTTGAAGCTTTCTGCATCAGGAAAAAAGTACAACACACCTTTTACTAAAGTAAATATAATTGATAACAGAACCAATTCTAATCTCTTAGGATTTATTCCCGTTGGTCCATTTGGTAAAATAAAACCGATAGGCTTTGAAGGTAATTTCATAGATTCTTTAACGAAATATTTTCTCTCAACCAATATTATCCACAAACAGGAACGAGAAATCACACTCATTTTAAATGAACTATTTCTTGGCGAAGTGAATGAGGGTTACAGAGAAGTCGGTCGCCTAAGATTGCATCTCAGGATATTCGAAAATTCAGGCGATGATAAATATGTGGAATTAGGCAGTTTTGATAGAGTTTATTCATGTTATTCAGCAAATGATGTCAGTCGTAAATTACTTCATTCAGTGAACGAAAGGTTTTGTGAAATTGGCGGCAACGTTGCTAAAATGACGCTTATGGATGGAAATAAGAAACCTGTATATTCCTTCCAAGATCTTCAAAAATTAGACAGTATCGAGAAGATGAATTTACCAATGTTTACCGACGCAATCCCTAATATCGGTGTTTATCGTGATTATAAAAGTTTTAAAATGAATGATCCTGAAAAAATCAGTGCAATAGTGGATACTTCAGATAAAACGAATTTGAAAATATATTTCCTTGAAAATAAAAATGGGAAAGCAGTTAAAGCGAGATTGAATAATAAAGTAATATATGCAGTCTATGATGGGAATAAAATGTATAAAGCTACATCTGTTGGCTTCTATGAAATGAAAAAAGTAAATGCTGATTTCTTTTTTAATGGGGTTACGAGCCTCGTAAACTATGGGGTTGATAACTCTGCGATTTACCCTTTAGGATTGGTAACAATAATTGTTCCCTCATCAGATAGCAAAGATGTTAATTTATTTCAATTCAAGATTAACCCAGTTAATGGGAATTCAATGCCCATGGAAAAGATACGTTGATTAATTCATTAATAACCTAAACTTCACAATAGGTTTCGTATCTTTGCAATCTAATGAATATTAAATCACATTACCATCATGTCTGATAAAAAATCAAAAGTCCCTTCCCTGCAGACCGCTCTTGAAGGTGTGTTGCTGGATATCTTTCGCAAGAATCCAAGTAAGACTTTCAACTATAAACAGGTTGCTCATCTGTTGCATCTTCACAAGAAAAATGATCGCAAAATAATCATTGAAACTCTTGAATCTTTAGTCAATTCTGGAAAGGTAATTGACATTGACCGAGGGAAATATAAACTCAAACCTGTCTATTCTTTTGTGGAAGGTGTTATTGATTTCACCGCTCGTGGTGCGGCTTATCTCGCTGTTGAAGGTTATGATGACGATATCTTCATCGCTCCCAAGAATGTCAGGAATGCCTTGGATGGAGACCGTGTAAAGGTTTCTTTATTCGCCAAAAGAAAAAAGGAAAGGCTGGAAGGGGAGGTGGTGCAGATTATCAAGCGTGCCAAAACGGAGTTTGTGGGTATCATGCAGATTACTCCAAAGCTCGCTTTTATGGTGCCTGATGGCGATAAGATGCAGGTGGATATTTTTATCCCGATGAAGGATCTTAACAAGGCGCAACACGGACAGAAGGTAATAGCAGAAATCACCGATTGGGTGGAAGGCAACAAGAATCCTATCGGTAAGATCAAGAAGGTTCTCGGATGGCCCGGAGAGAATGATGCAGAGATGGATGGCATCCTTGCAGAGATCGGGTTCCCGCTCCAATTCACGAAGGAAGCATTGGCAGAGAGTGAAATGATTTCTGATAAGATTACCAAGAAAGATTTGGCTGGCAGGAAGGATTTCAGGAAGATAACTACCTTCACCATTGACCCTTATGATGCTAAGGATTTCGATGATGCGTTGTCTTTTAAGAAATTGGATAATGGGAATATTGAGGTGGGTGTGCATATTGCCGATGTGTCTTATTACATGCAGCCAAATACCGCTTTGGATGATGAAGCCGACTATCGCGGAACGTCTGTTTACCTTGTCGATAGGGTGATTCCGATGTTACCAGAGAAGTTAAGTAATAATTTATGTTCGCTAAGACCTAATGAAGATAAGCTTTGTTTCTCGGCTGTCTTTGAATTGAATGAAGAGGGTAAAGTTTTGAATGAATGGTTTGGCAGGACGGTGATTCATTCCATCAGAAGATTTACTTATGAGGATGCCCAAACCGTGATTGAGACCGGCAAAGGCGACTTATCCCAGGAAATAAATATCATGAATAAGATCGCCGTCAAGATGCGTAAAGAACGTTTCAAGAATGGTGCTATCGGCTTCGAAAAGGAAGAAGTAAAGTTTCGTCTCGATGCTCATGGAATGCCGCTGGAAGTCTATGTGAAAGAGAATAAAGATTCTAATAAACTGATCGAAGAATACATGCTGTTGGCGAATAAAAGAGTTGCCGAATTCATCGGTAAGAATAAATCGAAGGATGGCGAGAAACGCCCCTTTGTATATAGGGTTCATGATGCACCTGTTACTGATAAATTGAATTCTTTTGCTGCCTTTGCCAATAAATTCGGGTATAAGATTCATACCAAATCAAGCAAAGAAATTGCCCAATCATTAAACAAATTAATGTCTGATGTGCATGGTAAAAAAGAACAGAATGTATTGGAGCAACTTGCCATTCGCACCATGTCCAAGGCTATCTATACCACCAATAACATCGGGCATTATGGGTTAGCATTTGATTATTATACGCACTTCACTTCACCCATCCGTCGCTACCCGGATGTGATGGTTCATCGCCTGCTGGATCATTACTTAAAAGGCGGCAAACCTGTGGATGCTGCGCTTTATGAGAATGAATGCAAACACGCATCTGACAAGGAAATGAAGGCTACCAAAGCCGAACGGAATTCCATTAAATTCAAACAAGTGCAGTTCATGCAAAACAAGACGGGAATCGTTTATGAAGGCTTGATATCAGGCGTAACAGAGTGGGGGATGTATGTCGAGATCATTGAAAACAAATGCGAAGGCATGGTTCGTCTGCGTGATATTGATGATGACTTTTATGAATTCGATGAAAAGAATTTCTGCCTGATAGGTTCCAGGAAAAGGAAGCGATATACTCTCGGCGATACAGTCTTTGTAAAGATTAAATCTACCGACTTGGCTCGCAAGCAGATTGATTTTTTCTTGGTTAAGAAATAGCATTTCTCAATTCCCAACCAATAATTTCCCGGTTATCACGAATCCCTTCTCATTCATGAGCTGGTATAAATAGATCCCATCGGATAGCTCTTCATGGTTAATCGTTAATTGGGTATTCGTGCCTGAAATACTATTCACCTTTAGAATAGTTCTTTCCACCAATTGCTACTTATTTTCGTTTCTTTACACCCGCTAATGAAAAATATCCTTACCCCTAATTATTGTTTTATCGTCGCCACAGAAGTTGTGGGATGCAGTGTAATTTCTTTCAGAACTGCCACAGAAGTTGTGGGATGCAGTGTAATTCCTTTCAGCACTGCCACAGAAGTCATGGGATGCAGTATAATTTCTTTCAGCACCGCCACAGAAGTTGTGGGATGCAGCGTAATTTCTTTCAGCACTGCCGCTGAAGCTTTGGGAAGCAGTGTAATTTCCTTCAGAACTGCCACAGAAGTTGTGGGATGCACAGAAATTTCTTTCAGCCAGGGCGATTTTGAATTGAACAGTATGAATTTATAGATGAACCAAGCTATCAGCAAGAATTATTAAAGAATGAAAAGTATCAGAAAGGATTTTATTCCGCATGTCATGAGTAAATTGAGAGCGTGGCTGTTGCTCGGGAAAAAGAATATCAGCACCATCGCGGGGGCAGTGGGTTATACGCCCACGCAAACTACGGCTTATGAAAATAAAGCCCAGGAGGGAATGGATGCCATAGATGCTGTGGATACTACCAAGGCTAATTATAAAAGCGCAGTAAAAAACTTGCATGAGTGGATGTCGCCCAAAGGGAAGGGGCTTAACGTACTTAGGGGTTATGCAAATACCATTAAATCAAATCCCGGCTGTACCAATGCCGTTGGGGCTTTAATGCAATATTGGGGTTCGCATGAACTTATAGATTTTGTGAATTACAAACCATCGGGAACCGCCAAAGCTCATAATGGATATATTCTTATCAAATATGATAAGATGGGAGTTGATTTGATGAGTGTTTATTATCGTGTAAAGGGTTCCAATACCTGGATTCATATTGGGAATCTTTCAGAGACTTCTTATCATCATCATTATGTGTTGCCGGTTGTTGATCCGCCTGTAACTCCGGCTATCATGGCGGTTGTTTTGGAATATAAATTAGTGGGTGTTCATCATGATATTGAAATCGGTCAGCCATCGGATACTTTTCTTGAGACCTATGTATTTTAGGGTTTAATGGTTTTTAATCGTAAATCCAAAATCGTAAATCGTAATTCTTTATTTCAGTATCTTTGCACCATGAAAAATTTTGAGCTTACATCGGATTATAAACCCACAGGAGATCAGCCGGAAGCCATCAAGCAATTGGTGGCAGGATTGAACAGGGGCGACCAAAGCCAGACGCTTTTGGGCGTTACCGGCTCCGGCAAAACTTTTACTATTGCCAATGTTATCAAGCAAGTCAATCGCCCGACTTTGGTGTTGAGCCATAACAAGACTTTGGCAGCGCAGCTCTATGGAGAATTCAAACAATTCTTCCCAAAGAATGCGGTGGAATTTTTCATTTCTTATTATGATTATTACCAGCCCGAAGCTTTCATGCCTGCCACCGGTGTCTATATCGAAAAAGACCTCCAGGTGAATTCCGAGATTGAGAAATTTCGATTGGCTACCACCTCGGCATTGTTGTCCGGAAGGCGCGACATCATTGTGGTTTCATCCGTTTCCTGCATCTATGGTTTAGGGAATCCTGCCGACTTCACAGAGAATATTGTGAAGGTGAAAGTGGGGCAGAAAATGAGCCGGGCTAAGTTCTTGAATGAATTGGTTACTGCGCTGTATTCTCGCACCGAAAATCAATTGGAGCGTGGACAGTTTAGAGTGAAAGGCGATACTGTTGATATTTTCCTTGCCTATACCGACTATGGCTATCGTGTGGCTTTCATGGGGAATGAAATTGATGCCATCGAACGCATCGAAATTTCGTCTGGCGGAAGGATTGAAGATGAGGAGGAAATAACTATTTTCCCTGCCAGTATTTATGTTACCAGCAAGGATAAAATGTTGGGAGCTATCTGGCAGATTCAGGAAGATATGATGAAGCAAAAAGCTTATCTTGAAGGTAATGGAATGATGCTGGAATCGCAGCGTTTGGAAGATAAGGTTACGGAGGATCTGGAGATGATTCGTGAGGTAGGATACTGTTCCGGAATTGAGAATTATTCAAGATATTTTGATGGTCGCAAGCCTGGTGTTCGACCTTTTTGTTTGATAGATTATTTCCCCGATGATTTTCTTTTTGTGATAGATGAGAGCCATGTAACTATCGGGCAAATACGAGCCATGTATTTTGGTGATCGTTCTCGTAAAACCAATCTTGTGGAATATGGTTTCCGACTACCATCTGCTTTTGACAATCGTCCTTTGAAGTTTGATGAATTTGAAACCCTTACCCCACAAACTATCTATGTCAGTGCCACCCCTGCCGATTATGAATTAGAGAAAAGTGACGGTGTTTTTGTGGAACAGGTCATTCGTCCGACAGGGCTTCTGGATCCTGTTATTGAAGTTCGCCCGAGCATCAACCAGGTGGATGATTTATTGGATGAAATAGCTGAAACAGTAGAGAAGGGCTATCGTGTTTTGGTGACTACGGTTACTAAAAGATTATCCGAAGAACTGGCAAAATATCTCGCTAATTTGAATATCAAATGCCGCTACATTCACTCCGAAGTGGAGACTCTGGAACGAACAGAAATATTAAGAGATTTAAGACTTGGTGAGATAGATGTTTTGATTGGTGTAAATCTTTTGAGAGAAGGTCTTGATCTTCCCGAAGTTGCATTGGTAGCCATTCTTGATGCAGATAAAGAAGGCTTCTTGAGATCAGCCCGCTCCTTAACGCAGACAGCAGGAAGAGCAGCAAGAAACCTGAATGGAAGAGTGATTATGTATGCAGATAGAATCACAGACTCCATGAAGCAAACCATTGACGAAACGAATAGAAGAAGGGCGAAACAAGAGGCTTACAACATTGCCAATGGGATCACTCCAACCCAGATTGTGAGCAATAAAGGAACCATCCTCGGCTCCACTGCAGTGGTTGATGTTCGAGATCATGACAACAAAGCCTACATCGAGAATGAAGGTGCCACTTTTGCTGCCGATCCGATAGTTCAATACATGAACAAAGAACAACTCGAAAAGATGATTAAAACCACTCGCAAGAAAATGGATAAAGCCGCGAAAGAACTTGACTTCATCGAGGCAGCAAGGTTTCGCGATGAGCTATTTGCTTTGGAAGGAATCCTTAGAGAAAAAGATCAAAAGGTTCTTGCGGAGAAATAATTTTCGAGCACTAAAAGCAAATTAATCTTGAGTAAGAAAAACAGAATCATTCAGGTTAAGGATATTGATATTTCAATAACCACAGAAAACGAAGACGATTTTATTTGTCTTACTGATCTAGCAAAAGCAAAAGACGGCGAATCGAGAGCTGCTGACATAATTAAAAACTGGATTAGAAGTCGAACTACACTTGAATATCTTGGGACCTGGGAGCAAATTTATAATCCCGATTTTAAAGTGGTCGAATTTGACCACTTTAAAATGCAGGCAGGGCTTCCTACTTTTGTTTTAAGCCCTGGACAATGGGTTGAAAAAACCAATGCAATTGGTATCATAGTAAAGTCCGGTCGTTATGGTGGCACTTATGCTCATAAAGATATTGCGTTTGAGTTTTGTTCTGCGATAAGCCCGGTTTTTAAAATTTATTTGATAAAGGAATTCCAAAGGCTAAAAAAAGAGGAAGATAATAAATATAATTTGGAATGGAATGTTTCAAGAATTCTTTCAAAAGTGAATTATAGCATTCACACCGATGCCATCAAAGAAAATTTGATTCCTCCAACAATTTCTTCCAAGGACCAGGCAATAATTTATGCCTCCGAAGCAGATATGTTAAACAAAGCTCTCTTTGGAAAGACTGCTGGGCAATGGCGAAATGAGAATCCAGAAAAGGAGGGAAATATTCGAGATTTTGCAACATTAGAACAACTTGTAGTTTTGTCTAATCTCGAAAGCCTCAACGCCATGTTAATTCACAATGAAATCCCGCAATGGCAAAGGTTATTGCAACTAAATATAGTTGCAATCCAACAGCTAAAGGTTTTGATAAATTCAGTACCTTTCAAGAAGTTGAAAGAAGGTAAATAAATTGAAATTTCTAATCATTCAAACAGCTTTCATTGGTGATGTAATCCTTGCCACTCCCATCATCGAAAAGTTGCATGAATACTACCCCGATGCACAAATTGATTTTCTTTTAAGAAAAGGAAATGAATCTTTGCTTGAAGGGCATCCATACCTTCATCAAGTTCTTATCTGGGATAAAAAAGAAAACAAAACGAAGAATCTTTTCCAGATGATTTCTCAAGTCAGGGCGAAGAAATATGACTATGTAATAA
This sequence comes from Bacteroidota bacterium, assembly GCA_013288905.1. Lineage (GTDB taxonomy): Bacteria > Bacteroidota > Bacteroidia > AKYH767-A > JABDAW01 > JABDAW01. Next base: position 7,816 of record JABDAW010000079.1, read on the forward strand.
ACATTCACAGACATTTTTCTTCAGGCTTAATAACTGTTCTTTCTGGAGCGGATACTACCATTGGATTTGATAAGAATCCTTTTTCTTTTTTATTCACAAAGAAGGTAAAACATATCATCACACCCTTCTCTTTTGGAGAGGGGCAGGGGGTGAGGCTTTCAAAGCATGAAGTAGAAAGAAACATTGATTTGATCGCATCCATTTCTGATAATAAATTAACCAAGCCGAAGCTCTATCCTTCAGAATCAGATTACAAATTTACTCTCCAATACAAATCTCAAAAGTACATCTGCATTGCTCCGACATCAGTATGGTTCACGAAACAATTCCCAGCTCATAAATGGGTTGAATTATTACAAAAATTTCAAGCAGAATACAAGGTTTATTTGTTGGGAGGGATAACAGATAAAGCCTTTTGCGATGACTTAATTCAATCCTCCCAAAGAATCAATATTGAGAATCTTTCTGGTAAATTAACCTTACTTCAATCAGCAGCTTTAATGAAAGATGCCAAGTTGAATTATGTAAATGATTCTGCACCTTTGCATATTGCTTCGGCAATGAATGCACCTGTCACAGCTATTTATTGTTCTACTATTCCTGAATTTGGTTTTGGTCCTTTATCTGATAATTCCAGAGTAGTTGAAACTACCTTGAATCTTGGTTGCCGTCCTTGTGGATTACATGGATTTGATGCTTGTCCCCAGGGTCATTTTCTTTGTGCAGGAAGTATTGAAGTTACTTCTCTCCTTTAATAACATCGGCAACCAGCTTTGCCCAAATAGTATATTCTTTCGCAGAAGGATGAAGCTTATCCTCGGCAACTAATGAAAGGTCATTCGCAGCCTTTCTCGTACTTGGAGTAATGTCAATATAATGAACTTTCAGGTGCTCGGTTTCCTGTTTATTTATTGAATTGAATAAATCAATTTCCTCTGCTATCCTCTTCCTGTCCCTGCCTTCTGCAAAAGGCGTAACTCCCCAATCAGGAATGGAAAGCACAATGACATGATTCGTTTTTCCATTTGCAAATTCAATAGCCATCTTCAATAGTTTTTTAAAATCTTCAAGATATTCTTCAGAACTTCTGCCCCGATATTGATTATTAACCCCAATCAAAAGGGTTACAAAATCATAATCATGAGCAGGCTTTTCATTAGCTATGGCAGCCATTAATTCATCGGTAGTCCAGCCCGTCTTTGCGATAATCTTTGGTTCATCAAAGTTAATCCCCATAGTTTTCATCATGGCTATTGCCTGATTAGGGAAGCGGTCTTTGGGTTGCATGCCTTCTCCTATAGTATAGGAATCGCCAAGGGAAAGCATTCGATAGTTTTTTGTATTCATATTGTCTGATTTAAAATTCAACATTAAGACACTAAAAGCTCCTGTTAGCAAAAAGACAATGAATTTATTACTTCTAAGTGTCATTGCGATTTCTCAATTGGGAATATCAATAGTCTATATCAAGATCCAACTGCTTTCTTAAATCTTCCAAAGCAGGATTCTTCTCTGCCATAACTTTGAATTTCTCTTTGTTGGTGTATGCCTTCTTTGCAGTGGCATCAGCCTCTTTGATGATTATTTCTATGGTGATGGAAGTGTTTTGCAATTCCTTTTGAAGGAAGGCTAACAACTCCAGTTTATTCTTTTTAAACTCCTCTTCCTGCGCCTTATTTGTTACCGCATGTTCTATGGCGAATGAATCCTTTAAGACAGGTTCATTGGTGCTTAAGGTGCTTGCCAATTGCATCCTCTTTTCCCCTGTCATTTTCGCAACAAACTTATTCCAAACTGTGATTAATTCCTCTTGAGAGAAGTCATTATTCAATGCTTCCTTGGCTTCCATCTTTGCTTCCTTGGCAACAGGTTTTGTTGGAGTTAATGCAATGGAACTATAAGCCTTAGCACTCACTGTTTCCTTCTTGGGAAGGGCAGTTTCTATTGGAGTTGTTTTCTCTTGTTTAACAGGAGTGGCGGCAGTTTCCTGAACCTTTAATGGCTTATGGGCAAGGCTTCCGACTTCAGTTTTTTTTTCCACAGAAGTGTTGATGGAACACAACTTCATCAAAGCCAATTCCACCGTCAGCCGCTGGTTCTTGGAGATTTTATAACTGATGTCGCATTTGTTTGTAATGTCCAATGCCTCCATAATGAAGGCAGGCGAGCAGAGCGCGGCTTGCTTCTTATATTTCTCCTTGATATTATCACTGACTTCCAAAAGAGAGATCGTTACAGCATCGCGGCACACCAATAAATCCCGGAAGTGTCCGCTCAATCCGACAATGAAATTATGCCCGTCAAAACCATTCGCGAGGATGGTATTAAAGATCATTAAAGCTTCTGAAATATTTCCATTCAAGACCTCATCTGTGATCTTAAAATAATAATCATAATCCAGGATATTGAGGTTCTCAATGGCGGCTTTGTAGGAGATGTTATTCCCGGCAAAACTCACTATCTGATCAAAGATGGAAAGCGCATCTCTCAAGGCGCCATCAGCCTTTTGAGCGATGATGTGAAGGGCATCAGGTTCGGCATTGATGTGTTCTGCATTGGCGACGAAGGACAGATGTTTTGCAATATCTTCAACCGTGATTCTATTAAAATCGAATATCTGGCAGCGCGAAAGAATGGTAGGAATAATCTTGTGTTTCTCGGTGGTGGCAAGGATAAAAATCGCATACGAAGGCGGCTCCTCCAAAGTCTTCAGGAAGGCATTGAAAGCGGCATTCGAGAGCATGTGAACCTCATCAATGATATAGATTTTATACTTCCCCTGATGCGGCGCAAAACGAACCTGCTCTACCAAGCCGCGAATATCTTCCACAGAATTATTCGAGGCGGCATCCAGCTCAAAGATGTTGAGGGTTTGGTTGTTATTAAAGGAGACACAGGACTCGCAGACATTGCATGCTTCGGTGTTGGCATCGAGGTTAGAGCAGTTGATCGTCTTGGCGAGAATCCTTGCGCAGGTAGTCTTCCCGACACCTCGCGGTCCGCAGAAAAGATAAGATTGAGCGAGGTGTTTATTCTTTATCGCATTCTTTAAAGTGGTAGTAATAGCAGCTTGCCCGACCACCGTATCAAAGGTAGCAGGGCGATATTTTCGTGCCGAAACAATGAAGTTTTCCATTAATTAATTATTTATTTGATTCGGCAAAATTAGAAAAGAAATTCTTATTGACTTTCTTTATTTAGGAGTAATATTCATTTTCACGACCAGGATAGCGACGGGGCGCGTGGGGTCGTTGGTAGTCATCACGATGGTCCTTCGCACATCGGGACCGCTTTTGCCGTCAGTATTGAATTCCAAACCGACACTATCGGTATCGTCAGGCTCCACCGAAGGTTTTTTTGGCAGCGTAAGTTTAGTGTCCTGCTGTCCTAACGTCGTTGATCTGATGATCAGCGGCGACTTTCCGGTATTCTTAAACTCGAAATTTACCTTCACGATTTCGCCCTCTTTCACCGCTCCATAATCCAGGATTTCTTTGCCGGTAAAACTAATCTTGGGCGCCGCAGCCTGTTTGTCCCCGGTAACATTTGAAAAATCGTCGGTGACGGTGGCGCTGATAAATATCTGTTTCGTGGGCAATGTGTCATCATCTGTAATTAAAGTAATCGCGTCCGAAAGGATGCCATATTCTTTCTTCTTTGGAGCATCATAATTAATATAAATCTTCCCTCTCGATGAAGGCGCAATGGTCTCCGGCTTGGCTTTCACGGTGATATAGGAGGGCAGATCTGCGAAGGAAATTTTCATCGGTTTCGCCGAGGCATTATAGACTTCCATAGAATCCGTTTTTATTTTGGTAATGCTGAATGTTTTGAGATTCCAAAATCTATTTCCATAATACAGGTTTCCATGTTTTTCGGGGAATGAATCTCTGAAAGTTTTTATCCTCGGAATAACAATGCCCTTGAGATTTAACGTGACATTTTTTTCAGAAGCGTTGGAATTAACATTAACTGACTTCTCAATGCTTCCCGATTTTAAGTAAGGATCGAAAGTCGCGGATACAAAACCGGTACCGCCCGGAGGCACCGGAGTCCTTGTCCAGTCGGTCGAAATACAACTACAGGAAGGTTCGGCAAAGTTGATTTTCAAGGTGTCGTCACCCGTGTTTTTGAAGCTGAACCTGGTACTCGCTTTGCCCGCTTCCTCATGAATGTTTCCAAAGTCGTGAAGCGAGGTTTCAAATTTAATTACGGCACTTTTTTGTGCCCACACCACTGTTGATGATGCCATCAATAAAGCCATCATTAAAGATTGAAATTTCATATTCATAATTGTTATTAAATCAAGAAGGCAAAAGTAATAT
>JABDAW010000080.1 GCA_013288905.1 Bacteroidota bacterium
AGTAAAAATTCTTCGGCTCTTTCTAATTTAGGGAGGAAAAGGGAGTCATAACTTTTTCGTTAATTTGTCGCCCAAAGAATTATCAAATAGAAATGATTCTTAAAGATATAATATGAATTCGATTATGAAAAAAGATTTGACCTTATCCACACTGTTTTTTGTGGCATTAATGATATCCTCCATTAGTATTATCCTTTCCTTCCCTGCCGAGAACGGATATATGACTACTGCCGATGAAGGGGCATATTTCAGACAGGCTCAAAAGATTAATGAGCAAGGCTGGAGCGGCTTTGAGGCACTTGCCAATGATTATATCAAGAATCCAGATTCACAGGTTTACCCATCACCCGTGCGAATCGGATACATCATGCTGGCATCAATAGCATTAAAATTTTCCAATTCCTTTCATGCACTTTCCACATTGTCACTGCTGCTATTCGTCCTTCAGGCAATAGCAAGCTTTTTCTTTTTAAGAAGGCATTGGGGAATATATATTGCAACAATAGGAGGCATACTCATTTGCTTCTCCCCGCTTGGTTGGTCTCTTGCACGAAGAGCATTATCTGACCCAGCTTCCTATCTTTTTCTTTCGCTCACTTTGTTTGCATTCATTGATTACATACGGTGGAACAGGGTAAGAGATGTCATCCTGTTTATAATCTCTTTTTCCTTTAGCATCCTGATAAAAGAAAGTGCCGTTTTGTTTCTTCCATTTTTTGCAATTCTACTTTGTGTTTATAAATTTTATTACGAAAAAAACATCAAAATTCTTTCTCTTGGATTAATGATTATTGGACCCTTGATTATTTGTACCATCCTTTATGTTTTCACTCTTGGAAGTATAGGGAATATTATTCAAATCGCCGAAATCATTAATAATTTAGCAGTCACACATCCACAGCCTTATGTTATTCGCTACCATTCAGGACCCTGGTATCAGATATTTATTGATCTCTTCATGATCTCCCCTTTCGTTTCTATTTTCTGTTTGATGTATGTCGGATATTATTTTATTGGAACCGAAAGAAAGAATGAACAATTGAATTTGCTGCTTCTTTTTGGAATTTATTTTATCATTTTGTATTCATCACTTCCGAAGAATGTGCGCTGGGCTCAGACCATTGATATGACTTATAGAATATGTGCCGCGCTGTTCATAGTTGATGTTGCGGGGAAGATTATAAGCTCCGTCAATCTTAAAAAAGCAGTAACCATATTCACCATGCTTCTGATTCTTGCGGTAGATGTAAAAGCATATTATAACGACAATATTACTTATGACATTTACGACCCTACATGTTATAATTTATTACAAGCCAGGCATATCATCTTCGGTGTTGGAGAGGTTCCTTTGGAACAAACCTACCTGACCTGGAGTTACTATTATTACAGTAAAGGCAATTTTCAAAAGTGCATAGAAGAAGCGCAAAAGGCGATTTCAATCAATCCGAATTTTGCTGCTGCATACAATAATATTTGCAGTGCGTATAATAATTTGAAAGACTGGGATCATGCAATAGAAGCGGGAAAGAGAGCCGTGGAGGTTGATCCTAACAACCAGCTTGCAAGAAATAATCTGAACTGGGCTATTAGCCAAAAGGCATCAGGAAAATAAAAAGAAGAAGACCTCAATTTCACATTTAAGATTCCACCTCGTGAAATTCCTGGGTCCCCTACCCTATCGCGTTGGCTTTTGAACAAATATTCCGATGTTGCCCGGATAAATACCTATTCGAATATTTAGTAATCCCAATACTTTTGCAATCCCTGTGATTTGTTTTTTCATTGGAATGGGAGCCATCCGCAACCAATAATTTAAAGGATAAACATTCTTTACATCAAACACTTTTACAATATTAAAACCAGCTTTCTGATTAAGAAGCGGTAGTGTTTTTTTATTAAAAAGATAGATATGTTCAACATCATAAATAGGAGATTTCTCTCCAAATATTTTTGCCTGCATACCCTTTTCGTTATGAACAATAAAGTAAGCAATGCCGCCTGGTTTCAGCAATTCATAAATACCTTTAAGCACCTCTAAAGGATTTATCAAATGGTCTAAAGTTTGAAAACAAGTTATCAAATCAAAAGAATCAGAAGGAAAGTTTGTCTGCTCAAAAAATCCTGTGAAAATTTTATCTTTCAAATCACCTGCTTTAGCAACAGCTTCCTCTGAAGGCTCAACACCATAAACATCTTTGAAACCTGCTTTCCGTAATTCGCGAAGGAAGAAACCATTGCCGCATCCGATGTCCAATGCTTTATCTTTACTAACAAAAATAGAATCATTTTTGATAATGTAATTGATATAACTTTCGGCGATATAACTCACTTCGTTGTCATAATTCTGTTTGCTTGCCTTGTATAAATTAGCTATTTTTTCATAAGGCAAAATCGGCGAAGAAAATACAGAACTGCACTTTGCACATTCCAAAAACTGATAATGAAAATGCTCCGTAGTCCTTCGTGCAGAAAAAATATCAGCATTCAAATGTTCAGGAGAAAAATTTTGTTTGAACTTGACCTTTGTATAGTCATTAGTGCTACACAAAAGGCATTCAGTAATAATTTGATTATTCATCCATCCTATTTTATTTTATAACTCTAATCAGGTTTTCAATTTCAGAAGCTGTTTCTATTTTTTTTCCTCTGTATATAATAGATTTCCGAATGAATTTCGGTCTCCCTTTACTTTCCTCAAATACCTTAGAGAGATATTCTCCCAGGATAGAAACAGCAAGGAGTTGGATGCCGCCGAAAAATAAAATTAAAACGATGATAGTTGTTATTCCATGAGGAATATTTGGGTAAAGAATTCTGAAAATTATCTGCAATATCATGGCAAGAAAAGAAACACCTGTCAAAATAAATCCCATATAACTTAATATCTCCAAAGGGATAAAACTAAAAGAGAAAATAGCCTTTTTTGCCCACCAAATATTGCGTCTCCAGTTATTGGTACTGATGCCAAACATTCTCTCTGGTCTCACATAATCTACTCCGATTTGTTTGAATCCTACCCATGCCCTCAATCCTCTTAAGAACTGTTCCTTCTCTGGTAATTTGATTAATTCATTAACAACTTTTCTATCCATCAAAGAAAAATCTCCGGCATCGCGGGGGATATTTATGTAGGACATTTTGCTGAAGATTCGATAAAATAATTTATAGCTGATATTCATTAAAAAAGTAGTCTCTCTCTTTATTCTTTTTCCGTAAACAACTTCGTTGCCCTCTAACCATTTTTCATAAAATGAGGAGATTAATTCAGGAGGGTCTTGCAAATCACCATCCATAAGGACAACAGCGTCACCACTTGAAATTTCCATTCCACTTAAGAAAGCAGATTGAGAACCAAAATTTCTAGAATGAGTAATCCCAATTACGTCGGCATCCTTTTCACAAATTGAATCTAAAACTTCTTGAGTATTATCCGGCGAAGCATCATTAACAAAGATGATTTCATAACGAATTTTTATCTTTTGAAATGTCTGCACAATCCGTTCGTACATGATTGGAATAGCCTGTGCATCCTTATAACATGCTATGACACAAGTTATCTTATTTAATTTTTTTGGTTCATTGAAAGCGGTCAGGATTTCTGTATAATTATTTTCTTCCTGCCACTCATTTGTTTTGATTAATCCTTCCTCCAAAGTGGTTGCAGGCTGCCAATGAATCAATTCTTTTGCCTTATCATAATTCCCATACCAATCTTTCAAATCCCATTTTCTATCAGGCATACTTCCCCATTCCGGTTGAATATCTAATTTGAATAATTCAAGAACTTTATTCACCAATTCTTTCATGGTTGTTTTGGTGCCGGTACCAATGTTTATTGATTCACCAAAGATAGCTGGATTCATATAATAAGCTGTGTTGATTAAGGCTTTAATACAATCAGTAGTATAGACAAAGTCGCGGCTTATGTGAGGAGAAACAAGCGGGGGTAATTTATTTTGTTTTGCATTCTCAATCAGCTTCGGAATAAGCCGGTCTGGCTCCTCCCAAGGTCCATAAATAGAATACAACCTCAAATTCGCACAAGGAACGTGATGAACTTTCGCATAATATTCTATCAAATAACTTGCAGCAACCTTCGATACAGCATAATGACTATTTGGAATGAGTCTATCAGATTCCTTGGGAGCCTCGCAATTCAAACCATATTCCGAACTGCTTCCGGCATGAACATAGGCATTGATGTGTTTGCATTCCTCCAGGATATTCAAGGTTCCGATGACATTCGTTTCATAAGTAAGATTACTTTTATTTTGCTTGGAATAGGCACCGTAAGCCGAAAGATTAAAAACAGTTTGAGGTTTATATTCCTGAAATATTTCATTCACAGCATTCTTAAAAAGAATGTCACAAAACAAGATATTTTCAGGTCTTAAATTCAAAAGCTTTAATCTCCAAGCCTGCCTGACGTCATGGGTTATGGCATAACAATCGCTCCTGTTTTTCAAGATTGTTTCAATCAGATTTGTTCCAATAAACCCGCTTGCTCCAAAAATAAATATCGGACCTTTTAAACTTTTGATTTTATCGGATAGCGGAATTTCAGCAGTCGTATTCTTCATTATTAATTAATCCAATCTGTAATTATTTTTTGAATGTTTTCACTATCCATTCCAGATTGCACTTGATGATAGTTTTGGTCTCCATACAATTCATTAGGATAACCAAGAGCACATAAGGATTTGAATTGCTTGACCTGAATATTTCTTTTCATTAAATTAATGGAAATACTTTCTGCTATGCCGCCTCTTTCAACATGTTCTTCTATTATCAGCAACTTCCCTGTTTTCACAATACTTTGAATCAATCCATCATCAAAATTATCAATAGGAATCCTGGTTATGGAGAATAGGTTTATTTTATTTTTTAATCCCTTATTTTCGATTGCATGAATGGCATTATTGATGACCGGTCCGAGCGCAACTATTGTAACTTCAGCATCATGAGAAAGGAAAATTGTATTAATACTTTTATACATTTCTTGTTCGCCGGGATTGTTTTTTCCAAGCCCTAATCTAAGGTATGCAGGAGTATCATTTCGCATCATCTCATTAATCGAAGCCCCTACATCCTCAATAAAAGAAGGCACATAACAAGTCATATTTGGAAGGCTGCTCATGCAAGCAATGTCTTCAAGGGCGTGGTGTGTAGCGCCCATAATTCCATAACCATAACCACCGCCATTGCCGACAATAAAAACAGGAAGTTTATGGAAACATACATCAATCCTGATTTGTTCCAGGCAACGAAAAGTGATGAATGGAGCGATGCTGTAACAGAATACTTTAAAGCCTTTTGAAGCCATACCGGCAGCCATCCCAATCATATTCTGTTCTGCAACTCCTGTATTAATAAAGCGGTCTTTCATTTTCTCCTGAAGGTTTTCAAAGGCATTAAAACCAAGGTCTCCGGTAAGGAAAATAATCTTATCATCTTCCGAAATCTTTTCAATAATATTGGAGAAAGTTTTACGCATGATAAAAATTACTAATCTCCTCAATAGCCTGTTGATAGAGCGATTCAGTCGTCGGGAGGTAATGCCATTCCATTTTATTTTCCATAAAACTTATCCCTTTTCCTTTGACCGTATTTGCAATTAAAACTTTGGGCTTACCATTTTTTGAATTAATAAAATGATTAATGCCATTGCTAATTTCTTCGATATTATGACCATCAACATTTAAAACTTCAAAACCAATAATGCGCCACTTTTCTTCACTCGCAGTATCGCCAAGAATGTCATCAATACTTCCAAAACCTTGCAATCCATTTTTATCAATAATCACAATCAAATTATCCAATTGATGCTTCACCGCAAAGTGAGTTGCCTCCCATGTTGTACCTTCATTGGTTTCCCCATCAGACATCAGAATGTATGAAATGGAATCCTTGTTTTGCTGCAACCGGTATGCCTTGGCAATGCCTGTAGAAATGGGCAAACCATGCCCCAAAGAGCCTAATGCAAAAGGAATTCCAAAGAATTTATTTGCAGAGGGATGTGCAGGTAATTTAGTTCCATTTTTATAAAAAGTGGTTAATTCATCATCAGAAATTTCGCCCAAGTGATTCAAGCATACATAGAGCGATGCCGCAGCATGTCCCTTGGATAAAATAAAAGAATCCTGCGGTTTTTTATTATTAATAAGAGAAGCGATTAGTAAATCAATGCAACTTAATGAACAGCCGATATGCCCGGCATTAGCCCTGTAATAAAGGTCAATAAGTTTAAGCCTTAGTTTGCCTTGCAGATTTGTTATATTTTCAGGAATCAATTGCTTTTGAATTTATGGTTGCAAATTAAAGAAAAGAATACAACATTAGAAAAGTGCATATCCTAGCATTCAACTTGCAAAGAATATTCTGAATTGTACTATCTAACAGAAACAGCAGGAATTAAATGATTTAGGTTTTATGATTTCATAAAGCTTCATTAATCTAAAATCCCCAAAATTATTAAATTCTTAATATGAAATTTGGCTGTTTACCAAAAATTCATTTACTTTGCGACCTAATAAAAAAAAACTATATATCATGAACATGATTAGAATCTTTACCCTCGCGTGTTTGTTCGCCACATTAGGCTTGAGCAACGGAATTTCTCAAACAATTACAACAGGTGCAGTGTCAACCCCGCTATGTGCTGGAGTCAGTATTTCTGTGCCTTACATCGTTTCCAGCCAATTCAATGGAGCTAATGTTTTCAGAGTTGAATTAAGTGATTCATCCGGCAATTTTACTTCTCCTCAAATCATTGGCGTTTTAGCTGATAGTGTTTCCAACTCTATCACTGCTACCATTCCTTCTAATTCTGCCGGAACGCATTATAGAATAAGGGTAGTTGCTTCCAGTCCTGCAGCATTGGGCAGTGATAACGGAGCAGATATTACGGTAGTTGGACAACCACATCCTGCGATTACTTTCACTACTCCTGTTAACTTCTGTATAGGAGATTCAGTAATGCTGAATGCTGGATCCTGGAATTCCTACTTGTGGAATACAGGAGCAACAACATCTACAATTACTGTTAATTCAGCAGCAACTTATTCTGTAACAGTTTCCACAACAAATGGCTGCACAGGTTCAGACGGGCAATTAGTAACAACTTATTCTTTGCCATCAGTTAGTTTCTCAGGCTTACCATCTGCTGTTTGTTCTGATGGAGGAAGTTTTATTCTTATAGGTGTTCCAACTGGAGGTCATTTCAGTGGTTCGGGAGTTTCTAATTCTACATTTAATCCATCAACATTATCTGGAACTTATTCCATCACATATACATATACTGATCCAACGCATGGTTGCTCAAACACTGCAAGTAATTCAGTAATGGTAAATCCTTTTACTAATGTTGTAATTACTCCATCAGGTGCTACTTCATTTTGCCAGGGAGGGTCTGTAAATCTTAATACAGGAATTTATTCATCCTACCTATGGAATACTGGTGCTACTATAAGTAGCATTACTGCTACCGTTGCAGGTACATACATGGTAACTGCTACGGCAGCAAATGGATGTACAGGGACAGCATCTGCAATAGTTAATGTTTATTCATTGCCTTTAGTAAGTTTCAGTGGCCTTCCAGTATCAGTATGTTCTGATGCAGGAGATATTGCATTGACAGGAAATCCTTCTGGAGGAAACTTCAGTGGTTCAGGAGTTACCAATTCCAACTTCAACCCAGCTAGCTTATCAGGAAGTTATAATATTACTTATAGCTATACCGATCCAACTCACGGTTGTCATAATACATCTGTTAACACTGTTGTTGTTAAACCTTTTACTGATGTGGTAATTACTACATCAGGTACAACTTCTTTTTGCCAGGGTGATAATGTAGCACTTATGGCAGGTGTATATTCATCTTATATTTGGAATACCGGAGCAACTACAAGCAGTATTATTGCAAGCGTTGCCGGAACTTATATCGTTACTGTTACTGCTGCAAACGGATGTACCGGAACTGCCTCTAAAACAGTTACTGTATATTCATTACCTGTTGTTAATTTCTCAGGCTTACCAGCAAGTGTATGTTCAAATGCAGGAAGTATTGCATTAACGGGTAGCCCTTCAGGAGGTAATTTCAGTGGTTCGGGGGTAACTAATTCTAATTTTAATCCTGCTAACCTATCAGGAAATTATTTAATCACTTATAGCTATACCAGCCCAACCCATGGTTGCTCAAATACTGCAACTCATAACGTTCTTGTAAATCCTTTTCCAACTGTGGTAATAACTCCTTCCGGTGCTACATCATTTTGCCAGGGGGACAATGTTACACTTAATGCTGGTGTTTATTTATCCTACGTTTGGAATACAAGTGCAACTACAAGTAGTATAACAGTGAATACAGCGGGGACATATACAGTTACCGCTACGGATGCAAACGGTTGTACCGGAACTGCATCAGAAACAATAACAATTTATTCTTTACCAATAGTCAATTTCAGCGGATTACCCGCAAGTGTTTGTTCTAATGCGGGAAATATTTCATTGACAGGTTCACCCGCAGGGGGACATTTTAGCGGATCAGGCATTAATAATTCTAACTTTAATCCTTCAACTTTATCAGGAAACTATACTATTGCTTATACCTATACTGAACCAACTCACGGTTGTTCAAATACAGCAACACATAATGTAACTGTAAATCCATTCACAAATGTTGCAATAATTCCTTCGGGGGCTACTTCTTTTTGTCAAGGAGATAATGTGACTCTTAATGCAGGTTTGTATGCTTCATATCTATGGAGTACGGGTGCAACAACAAGCAGTATTAATGTCAATACGGCTGGAACATATTCTGTTACTGCAACATCCGCTGATGGTTGCACTGGATCGGCTTCAATAACAACAACTGTATATTCGTTACCAGTTGTTAGTTTCTTTGGTCTTCCTGCATCTGTTTGTGCAGATGCAAGTATGATTACTCTTACTGGAACTCCAGGAGGAGGACATTTCAGTGGAACTGGAGTTACTAATAATGATTTTAATCCAGATAATTTAAACGGCAATTATACTATTACCTATACTTATTCAGAGCCTTTACATGGATGTACCAATTCAGCCTCACATTCCATAACTGTCAATCCATTCAATGATGTAACAATAACACCAAGCTCAGGAACTGCTATATGCCAGGGAGATAATATTACGCTAACAATTGGAGCTTATGCTTCCTATCATTGGAGCAATGGAGGGACAACAAATTCAATAACTGTCAATACCGCAGGTACTTATTCAGTAACAGCAACGGCTGCAAATGGATGTACAGGAACTTCTTCAATAGTTATTACTGTTAATCCACTACCAGTTGTTAATTTCAGCGGACTTCCTTCTACAGTTTGTTCATCAGCAGGAAATATTACCTTAACAGGATCTCCAACAGGTGGATTATTCATAGGAAATGGAATGTCAGGAAATATCTTTAATCCTCAAAATCTATCATCAGGCAATGACACCATAACCTATTTCTATACCAATGCTCAAGGTTGTTCTAATTCTTCTGTTCAATTTACTACTATAAATAGTGTTAGTCCAATAATTACTTCTTCCGGTCCTACAGTTTTATGTCAAGGCGGTTCGGTAACTCTGAGTGTTGGAAGTTTCGCATCTTACCACTGGAGTAATGGTGCCTCAACTGCAAGCATAACAATTAACACTGTAGGCTCTTCGACTTATACTGTAACAGTTACTACAAATAGCGGATGTACAGGTTCTTCATCCCAAGTCGTAACAATATATGCAGCAACAGTTGTTAGTTTTAGCGGTTTACCTTCATCTGTTTGTTCTAATGCAGGAAATATCACTTTGACAGGTTCCCCTCTTAATGGTAACTTCTCTGGAGCAGGGATAAACGGAAATACATTCAATCCTCAAAACTTATCAGGTTCTGATACTATTACTTATACTTACAACAACCCTAACGGTTGTACTTATTCTGCATCTAATACTGTTGTTATTACTAATGTATCACCAACAATGACTGTTACTGGTACAACTGACTTCTGTGCAAATCATTCAGCAACTCTTACTCCTGGAATATATTCTTCTTATCTATGGAGCAATGGGGCAACAACAGCAAGCATTACGGTTAACTCAACCGGTAATTACACAGTGACCGTTACTGGAGGTGCCGGATGTACAGGAACTTCATCACAACTGATTAATGTATATCCTTTACCAGTTGTCAGTTTCACCGGGCTGCCATCATCTACCTGTTCTGATGCCGGATTGATAGCTCTTACCGGAAATCATATTGGTGGTTCTTTCAGTGGTACTGGCGTGGTTGGAAATCATTTTAATCCAACTGGTTTATCTGGAACTTATTCCGTTACCTATACTTATGCAGATTCTGTTCATGGCTGCATAAATACTGCGACAAACTCTATTACCGTTAATGCATTTACTCCAGTTGTAATTACATCAAATCATTCAACAACTTTCTGCGCAGGTGATTCTGTTATTTTAAACCCAGGAGCTTATGCCAATTATCTTTGGAGTAATTCTTCAACAACAAATACCATAACTGTAAACGCTTCTGGAACATTCTCTGTTACTTGTACTGCCGCTAATGGTTGCTCAGGAACTGCTTCAAAAACAGTTACGGTCAATTCTTTGCCGGTTGTGAGTTTCAGTGGTGTTGGGGCGCATATTTGTTCTAATATTGGAAATATCATCTTAACGGGTTCTCCTTTAGGGGGTAATTTCAATGGTATGGGAGTTCACGGCGATACTTTGAATGCTCAAAATGTTCCAAGTGGTATTATTACAATTACATATACTTATACTGATACGAATGGTTGTAGTAATTCTTTTGCACAAAATGTTGGAATAGCAAATGTTGATCCAACAATTTCCGCAAATGCTGCTCTGCAATTCTGCTCAGGTGATTCTATTACACTGACAGCAGCAGCGTCAAACACTTCTTATATATGGAGTAATGGCGCAACCACACAAGCTACCACTATCCATGTTACAGGAAATTACACGGTTACTGTTACTGGTCTTTACGGATGTACCAGTTCCAGCACAGATACCATTACTGTTTATACTAATCCTGCTATTTCCTTCACGATTTCTCCTTCGACAATTTGCTCTAATGCTGCATCCATAGCTCTTACCGCAACTCCTGTCGGTGGAGTATTTTCTGGCAATGGTATTACTAATAATAATTTTAATCCGCACAATTTATCTGGTGCCGAAGTTATTACCTATACTTATACAGATTCTGTTCATGGCTGCTCAAGTTCTGCACAAAGCACTATTACTGTTAATGCCTTCCCAACTCTTTCAATAACTTTAAGTGGTGGAAATTCATTCTGCCAGGGTGGTACACAAGTAATGACCGTCGGAAATTATGCTTCCTATATATGGAGTGATGGAAATACCACCAACAGTATTAGTGTTGGAAATACAGGCAGATATACTGTAACAGTTACTGCTGCCAATGGCTGCACGGGCATCAAGTCTGATTCAATAACAGTTTGGCCATTGCCTATAGTGAGTTTTTCAGGATTGCCTACGGGAATTGTTTGTAATGAATGGGTTACTTATCAACTTACTGCAAATCCTTCAGGAGGTAATTTTTATGGTTCCGGTATCAGCGGTTCGGTCTTTAATCCTTATGGACAACCTACCCAAACAGATATTATTACTTATTACTATACCGATTCTCATGGTTGTATAGGTTATGCTCATGATACGGTTATGGTTAAAAACTGTACAGGTATTCCATTAATTCAAACAAATAACGGTGTCGGGATTTATCCTAATCCAAATAACGGTAACTTCATCATTCAGTATGATATGACTCAACCGGATGCTGTCTTGAATATTCGCGATATAACAGGAAGATTAGTTTCTATAACCAATATTATTGGTACTTCAGGAAATCAAACTATCAATACTGATCTGAGCGAAGGAATTTATTTCTGGGAAGTAATCAATTCTAAAGGCATTGATGCCAAAGGAAAAATAGTAGTGACAAAATAATAAACCCTTCACAATCCAATTCAACTAA
>JABDAW010000081.1 GCA_013288905.1 Bacteroidota bacterium
CCCATGCATAAGAATAAGGACCAGTTCCTCCCCATACCGAATCTATGGCATAGCCTGTATGTATCATCATCTCATGGCAGGTGTCTGGGAATGCCCATGCGGAATCGGATGGCGGTCCGGCAACTGTTATATCCTGATCAGAAGTACAACCATTAGTATCAGTTACTGTTACTAAATATTCACCTGCTGAAAGATTTATGGCAAATGAATCTGTGGTTATTGATGGAGACCATAAATAATGATAAGGGCGAGTGCCTCCAATGGGTGATATATAAATGCTTCCAGATGTGGCTGTACATGCTGCCGTATCAATAATGGTACTTGCATCAAGCAAAGCAGGTTGAGTAACAAAAATATTCGCGCTGCCAGTATTACAACTTCCATCATCAGTAACAGTAACTATATAGATGAAGAACGGCAATCCTGTAATGGTAGCAGTGGTTTGTGCAGTATTCCACAGGTAGGAATAGGGTGTGGTGCCTCCGGTAGCTGATGCTATGATGGTGCTCGTTTCTCCATAGCAGAGAATGGGGATGGCGGAAATGGAGTCGTGGAGAGAGTTGCAGGGGGTGATGTTAATAGTATCTAAAGGAGGATATTTTGTAAGTAAAATATTACAGTAAGATTCTCCGGTAATACTTATATAAGGAATAGAATCGCCATTAAAGCCGCAATCTATCAGGGTATTGAAAGAAAATGCAAAGGATGCTCCTCCGCCTATTCCATTTGTTGCTAAATCAACATTCGAACTATCTAAACTCCAAAATAGAGTATCCCCTGTTATAGAGTAGTAAGGACCTACTGCCGAATCAAAAGTATTTATCGGGTATTCAAGCGAATCATGATTATGCAATAAGGTCATTCCAGAGGGAAGACGAAGAGCAACTTTGAAATGATAGTAGTTGCCGCCAGTGGAAGTTATAGTTATTTTATAATGTAAGGTATCGCAGTTTTGAGCGGTGGTAGTTTGTACTTTATCATAAAGAAAATCTTCATGTGTCTGGTCCAACAATAAAGTATCTTGTTCTTTGTTACAAAGATTAGTGTCAGCAATGCTCACAGGGTATCCTGTACAATTCCATCCATAATATAAAAACACCGTATCTGTTACTGGTGTAGAATTATTGTTATCAGCAGCTATCGTATCACAAATATAGGTACAACAGATTCGATATTGAACGGTATCCTGATAATTTAACACGCTGTCTAACTTGAAAACTCCACCTGATGTAGTATCCAAAGAAACTATGGAATTTCCTTGATATATGGTCATATCAATAATTCTTCCTGATGGTGAATAAGGTTTTGCCCAAATGTAATAGATACTTTCTCCATCTGGAAAAGAATCATTATTTTGGATATGGAAATCCCAGCAAACATAGTGAGAAAATGCTTCTTGCCTGATTCCGTTATCAGGATATAAATCCAGGACTGGGTGCGGTAATATAAGAACATTACTAGGTCGATAATTTGAAACTACAGTATCAGGAATAGTTTCATCTCTTTCCGGTTTACTGAAAATCATTAGAGGGAAGTCGTTGGTTATATCTGTTGATTCAGATGCAACATTACACAATGGATGAATAAACGCTGTCAGCGTTAATAAATATTGTTCGTCAGGGATCGGTACAAAATTAGTGTCGTGTATTGAACCTGTTTGCGGCAGATAATTCAAAATGAAATTTCGGGAAGTGAAATAATAAATATATACAGAATCACCGCTTGAATCATTTGGTAAAACATTATGTTTTTCAAATGTTGCGGTAGAATCACCAATCGGGAAATGATATAATGGATACACTAAGGAAAAATTAGCACTATCTAATTTATAACCATAAGGTATTTTTATTATAAGTGTATCCATTACTTCCGGTGCTCTGTATTCAAAAGGAAATATATTCCAGTATCCAGGTGTATTATTCCCATTATTCCCTCCAATATATTCATAAGCATTGCAAGTTATTGTTTTATGACAAAGGTTGTAACTATCGCCATAAACACTCTGTGAAAAGAAACTGCTGTTTCCTTTTGTCAATTCATAAAAATAAAACAAACCACCATAAGCTTCGCACCAAAATAAATTTGTAGAATCCAACGAACTTAGAGTACTGTCGTGGTCTTTATATACATCATTTGCAACTGAATCATTATTTGTGGGGTCGGATGAAAGATGGTCTGCTGCGCCAGTAAGGTAGATGGTATTTTCTATGCTTCCTTCCTTCATATATACAAAGCTTGGATAATTATTTGAATCAATACGATAGGTCGTGACAATAGTAAAATTATCGCCAATGTGATACTTATTGTAAGAAGAAGTATCCAATCCATGCTTCTGTAAAGTATCCAGACTTAAATTATAAAGGTATCTGCCAGTAGCAGGATCAACCTCAAGAATCTGGTATAGAGAATTAAAAGGGAAATAATGATAGTAAGCAGTATCATTGGCTGTATTCGTAATTAAATAGGATACATTCAAAACCTCACAATAAGGCGCATTAATCATTTTAGTGTACAGGTAACAATGATTTAAAGGAAACATCGAATCAATAGAAGCCAGCATTGCAGCATCCCCTTGGATATCTGCCCCTAAAATTCCAACTAACGTGTCACCTACAATTCCACGATTTCTAATTATTTCATTTAAATGAGCCAAACTATCTAAACTGGCAGGATAGTCAGGAATGCCATCATTATTAGCATCTCTCAAGCCTATTGATGTTCTTGCAAGCTCATAATTTTTCGCAATAAATCCTGGAACCAAACATCCCGGGCAGTGTACAAAAATGTACCCATCAACAATAGATAACGGGATTTGGCAATTTGCACATGTTGTATCAACCCAAAGCATTGTTTCTATTCTGTATCGACTTTTCGGAAATGCGTTACAATAAGCACGAAGTATAAAATGTATCTCACCAAGAGTAAGGAAATCATCTAAGGAATCAATATTGGCAAATGATGATAATGGAAAGAAAGCTGTTATACTATCGTTATATCCATCATGTAAATTAGGGTAAGCGCAGGAATCCTTTTGTACCGAAAGATTTGGATACAATCTTGTATTATAATAATTTGTCATGTAAACGGTATCTACATATCGCAATCCTGAATCTAACAGCAACTTTACTTCTAAATATCCCAATCCATTATTGAAGGCATTAAAAAATGCATCAGGCATTAGTGGCGTAAAGGCAATATTGTTTACAATAAAGGTATCTCTGTCGCCCGGATCCATATCAATTGTAGTAGGCTGAAATGATTGGTCTAAATATAAAGAACCATTAGCATCTGGTGAAATTGGTGTATAAAAATAAGGATCATGTTGAACATTGCAATCATCAACCCAATACAATCTCAAACTCCAGTCATTGTAATAATAAGCATTCCCACTACTTATTGTACTGGTATCATTAGCACAGCATTTATAAGTTGTAAACTTGATGGTTAAGGAATCTCCATTGTACAAATAATTTAATGTATCCAGATGAAAAAACGCACCGGATAAGCTTTGATTATTGACACTGGCATAACAGACTGAATCGAAATAATAATGACGATTATCAATATGAACAGTGTCAAAAGATATGGTATCTGTATCTAATAACAAAACAAGAGTAGAAGCATCAATCATAATATAATTACTTTCACCACATTCCAGCGAAATTCTGAAATCCTGAACAGGAACGATGGATGTATCATGAATTACAATAGTCCAGTTCATAAATGAACCATAACATGAAGTATCCACAACACTGTTATTTACCGTGTAATAAGGACTTGGTATTAAATTAGAGGGATTGACTTGAGCACTGCCCGGTTGCCCACTGCAAAGATTACCAAGACAACCAAACATCGCCGTAATAGTGGATTTCCCGGAATCAGGGTCAGCTAAGCAACCTATAACTGTCACCCTTTCAAAGACAATTATGGAACCAAGAACAGGAACTATT
This sequence comes from Bacteroidota bacterium, assembly GCA_013288905.1. Taxonomy (GTDB): domain Bacteria; phylum Bacteroidota; class Bacteroidia; order AKYH767-A; family JABDAW01; genus JABDAW01. The sequence continues at coordinate 3,951 of JABDAW010000081.1, forward strand.
ACAGGCAGAATAGTTTCTGAAATATATGCGGAGTCTGATATGAGAGAAGGAAAAACTTTTAGGAGTGTATCTGCCCCTTCCATTGCCCAAACACTATCAATTCTTATAGAACCATGATGTACATCTATCCAGTCAAACTGCCCGTTAAATGTGGCATTACCAGTGTTTGAATAATAAAAACGGCGAATAAAAGAATAATTAAAATATCCATCAACGGTCAGATTAACTGAATAAGGAATACTGTCATTATAAAACATATAGGGCGATTCGGTGGCATAAACATGATAAAAATTATATTCGTTTACTGCCGTATCTGTATAAAACACTACAACATTATCAGAATCCCTGCCAGTCAAGCCAATTGCACAGAAGCCGCGTACATAGTAAGTGTCAACAATTTGAGTATCGGGATTCAGAGATGCAAAAACATACACCAAAGTATCATGATTTGTACTTATGTTGGGTCCATGAGCAGCATTTGACCAATATACCCCATGACCTAAAAATATTTTAATAGTATCACTTGTCAAAGTATATGTACTCTGATTTGTTACTTTAAAAGTAATCATCGCACTGTCATCACAGCCGCTTGCATAACTTAAAGTGTCTATAGATACGGTATCCGCGGGTTGCATCAATACTTTCAAGGCATGATAACCACCTTGTGCTGTCGCCGTCATCTGCGGCATTACGAAGTTTATTGCAAAGAATAAACTTGTTGCTAAAAGAACTTGTTTAATTTTTTTCATTTGAATTAGTTTTTAATTAGGGTGTAAAATTACTTTTATTTTTGTTAATTGTTAATAAATTCTTATTATGGTTACATTATTTCTTTCCATTTTATAAAAACAAACTGCGTGAGACTATTTGATTTATCCGCTCACGAGGTACTAGTATACCCACAACCGAAACAAACAAAAGCTCACGCATTGCATGAGCGTTCTGCATCTTTCTCGGCTGTTTAAAATTACTAGTTTTCGTGAGCGAGAATTAGCTTAACGCAATTTCTTTATGATTTCTATTTATCTTTTCATACTTCTTCTTGATTTATTTGCCGCGACAAAATTACTTAAAATAATTCACGAAACAAGGTTTAGGAAAGGAATTCTTTCCAGGTAAAAACGGGTAAGGGGGGTAAAAAAAGGTTTTAGTACACTTATATTTGATAATTTTAGCAAGAGTAATATAGCGACAAATCAAATAATTATCAGATATTTAAGTTCATTTGTACCATTACGAATTATTAAAACCCTGGTAAGATACCCTTTGTGCTCTTCCCGAACGATATGGTGTTCTTCCCGAACGATAAGGTGCTCTTGTCGAACGATAAGGTGTCCTTCCCGAACGATAAGGTGCTCTTGTCGAACGATAAAGACACATTGTCGAACGATAAGGTGCTCTTCCCGAACGATAAGGTGTCTTTCCCGAACGATAAGGTGTCCTTCCCGAACGATAAGGTGCTCTTGTCGAACGATAAGGTGTCCTTCCCGAACGATAAAGTGTCCTTCCTGAACGATAAGGTGTCTTTCTCGAACGATAAAGTGCTCTTGTCGAACCTGTATATGCTAATAAAAAGGCAACTAAATAAAAAAAATGGCATTTTCAAGTATTAAATCCGCTGAATCCTGATGGAGCAATCCTCAAATTCAAACTAATGAATTCGGTTATTCCCTTTTGAAAGGTGAATTCACCGCTTTAAAACGATTAAATAAATGACCCCAAAATACTCATCAGGTCTTTCCAATCTTTGCGGATTAGGTTCAGCTACACTAAAGGTAAATCCCGTTGGCATTTTATATCTCTGGAGTACAGGTGCTGGTTTAAAGTTACAGGGAAATATCCCTTTGCCATTTTCCAGTCATTGCTTAATTTTGTCGCCGAATAAAATAAATTAAATAAGATGAAAAAAGCAATACAATTATTAATGATGTTTCTTGCCTTCGGGCAAATGGTTCATGCTACCGGATGGACACAGAAAGCAAGCCTTCCTGCTATTCCAAGAACTTATGGTGTAGCATTCAGTATCGGGGCTTATGGATATTTAGGAACGGGCTTGGACACCGCTTCCTATCAGGGATATCACTGCCAGGGAGATTTTTGGCAATATGATACTACCGCTGATGCATGGACGCAGAAGGCGGACTTCGGAGGTACACCTCGCTATGGAGCTGTTGGATTTAGTATTGGTAGCAAGGGTTATATCGCCACAGGATATGACTTAGGTAATTTCAATAATGATCTTTGGGAATATGATCCTACATCGAATACATGGACACAGAAGTCAGACATGCCTGTTGGCGGGCGATATCAAGCTACTTGCTTTAGTATAGGGACGAAAGGATATATAGGAACCGGAGGAAATGATACCGCCTCACTGACTGACTTATGGCAGTATGATCAACTTACTGACACCTGGACACAAATGGCTGATTTCGGTGGTGGAGCGAGATCCCTGGCATCAGGATTAAGCATTAATGGAAAGGGATATATAGGCTTAGGAGGACTAAGTGATTTCTGGGAATATGATCCGACATTAAATACATGGACTCAAAAGACAAATTTTACAGGAGATGCAAGGAACGCTGCTGCTGCCTTTACTATTGGCGGCATTGGATATGTTGGCACCGGTAATAGTTATAATACCGGTAATGATGAAACAGACTTCTATGGCTATGATCCTACTGCTGACGCATGGACTACCGAAATTTCTTTCATTGGTCTTGCTCGCGATGGCGCAGTGGGCTTTAGTATTGGTCCTAACGGATACATCGGCACCGGAGAGCAAGCTGGAAATCAGCAATTTGGTTTGACGGATGTTTTTGAGTTCAATCCTCCCTGCAATAATCCTGTAATTACCGGGGCATCTGCTTCTTCCACAACAATATGTGGAAATACTCCTACTAATCTGACTGCTGCCGGAAGCCTTAACAGTGCCTTAAACTGGTATTGGTACACTGGAAGTTGCAGTGGTACTTTTGTTAATACAGGAACTACTATATCTGTGAGTCCTTCTGTTACTACTACCTATTATGTATTAGGGCAAGGCGGATGTGCTGTTCCTTCAGGCTGCGATTCGGTGACGATCACTGTTAATCCTCCTCCTGCTCCTGTTATTACCCCAAGCGGAGCCACGAATTTTTGTCAGGGTGGTTCTGTATCCCTTGATGCAGGCTCCTTTTCATCTTATAGCTGGAGTACTTCTTCTACCAATGAAAGCATTACTGTATCCTCTTCAGGAACTTATTCGGTAACGGTTAGTGATGGCATCGGTTGTACCGGAACTACTTCCCAATTAGTAACTGCAAATGCTAATCCTTCTCCAACAATTGCAGGAGGCAGTGTTGTTTGTTTCAATAGTTCATTGGTTCTTGATGCAGGGAATTACACAAGTTATATCTGGAGCACTTCTTCTACCACAGAAACAACAACAGTCAATAGTGCTAATACCTTTACCGTCACTGTTACAGACAGCAATGGTTGTACCGGAATAGCTTCCACTACAGTTACCATGAATCCTCAAATATCCCCCGTCATTACCGGTGGCAATTCCTTCTGTGCCGGAGATTCTCTGACCATAACGACAGGTACTTATTCCTCTTATCACTGGAATACCACCTCAACAAATCAATCCATAACTGTTCACTCAGGTAACACCTACAGAGTTACCGTTACTGATGCACAAGGCTGTACTGGCACGGCTTCTCACTTGGTAATCGTTAATCAAGACCCTGCGCCTTCGATCACTCCGAGTGGTCCTACGACCTTCTGTTCAGGTGATTCTGTGACATTGGATGCTGGTTCATTCGCAAGTTACTTTTGGAGCGATGGATCTACAACTCAATCTATCATTGTGAACACAGCCTCTACTTATACCGTTACAGTTTTGAATAATAACGGCTGTAGCGGCACGGCTTCTCAAGCCATCACTGTCCATAGCAGCCCTTCCCCAACAATAACTCCAAGTGGCAGCACCACTTTCTGTCAGGGCAATTCTGTTTCGTTAACCGCATCGGCATTTCCTCAGTATTCCTGGAGCACATCCGCAACAGTTCAATCCATAACTGTAGCCACTTCGGGCAATTATATCGTTACCGTTACGGATAACAATGGATGCACAGGTACAGGTTCTCAAACTGTTACTGCAAACCCTAATCCTACACCGAATATCACCGGAGGCAGCTCTATTTGTTCAAGTAGTTTCCTGACCTTAGATGCAGGTCATTATACCTTGTATCATTGGAGCAACAATTCCTTCACGGAAACCATTACAGTTATATCAACCGGGACTTATACCGTAACGGTTACCGACATTAATGGCTGCACCGGCACTACTTCTCAAGCAGTTACTGTAGGAACCAGTCCTAATCCTTCCATTACAGGAGGAAGTATTTTCTGTTCAGGTAGTTCCCTGACCCTAAGTACCGGGACTTTCACGACTTATCTTTGGAATACCGGAGCAACAACAGAGAGCATCACCGTTAATACCGCAAATGGCTACACAGTTACTGTTTCCAATGCCAGCGGATGCACTGCTTCGGCAACTGATTCGGTCTCCGTGAGCGTTAATCCAACCCCTGTGATTACTGGCGGCACTATCTTCTGTGCAGGCGGTTCCATCACGCTTAGTGTACCCTTCTTTACATTGTATCATTGGAGTAACGGCTCTGTTTCCGAGACTGCTACCGTTACTTCTGCTAATACTTATTACGTTACCGTCACCAATATCAACGGATGTACCGGCACCGCTTCTACTACCGTCACTACCCATCCGGATCCCACGCCAGTTATCACGACAAGTGGTCAAACTACCTTCTGCAATGGGGGTTCTGACACATTAACCACAGGTTCTTTTGTCGCTTATCATTGGAATAATGGCGTTACTTCACAGTCTATTCGTGTAACTACTTCAGGCGATTACATTGTTACTGTAACTGATGCCAATGGTTGCACGGCAACTGTCGCCGAGAACATAAATGTCATTCAAAACCCTACTCCCACGGTCAATCCATCGGGCACCATCAAATTATGTGATGGTCAATCGCTCACTCTTTTATCCTCCAATGGCATTGTTTATTCCTGGAATAATGGCTCTTCGACACAAGACCTCATTGTGAATCAGACCGGCACTTACATCGTCACGGTTTACTACGGAGTCAACTGCTCTGCCACTTCAAGCCCTGTCAATGTCAATGTTTTCCCCATCCCTGTCGCGACAATTTCTTCCGCTCCGACCAATCCGATTCTGTGTTCAGGAGATTCCCTGATGCTTACCACCAATAGCTCGGAACCCTTGACTTATCTATGGAATGGAGGTGCCACAACGCAGAGTATCTGGGCAGATACCGCCGGAACTTTCATCGTCAATGTCACGGATACCAACGCCTGCCACAGTACCAGTTCCATAACCGTCAGCGCATACACCAATCCCGTGGCGAGTTTCACCTTTTCAAATTTCATTACCACTACTTCCTTCACAAATACTTCTGCGAATAGCACAGATTACTTCTGGTATTTCGGAGATGGAAATGTTTCCAATCATAGTAATCCCACACATATCTATTCCCAGGTCGGCACTTACACTGTCAAACTGATTGTTACCAATCCCTGCGGCACAGATTCTGTGATTCATACCATAGTGGTAACGGGTGTCAATACTTTGAATGCCCCGTCATCCGGCACCTTCAGCACTTATCCTAACCCTGCTCAAGATCAGCTTACTATCTTGTTTAATTCCGCAAAAGAGTCTGTTTATTCCATCGAATTAATGGACATTACCGGCAGAATCATCACGCAATCCGCCATTACTTCCACCATCGGCGACAATCAATATATGATGAATCTTACAAGCATTGCAAAGGGTGTCTATATGTTGTCATTAAAGACAGGAGATTCCATTCAAAAGGCTAAGATAGTAATTGAATAAACCAATCAAAAGGTTTCTTCGGAACTACTTTCAACGATTCGTAATTCTTATCCCTCTTCTGAAGCGAGATTTCAGGGGAGGGATACTTTTTTCCGGCTCTTTTGAATCGCTTTTTTCTTCAGCAGCCTTGACAGGAATGACAGGTCGGTAATTCCCATCAATATTAGGAGTAATTTTTTGCATTTTTCGGGGAACAGCCAAGCCATTTGAATTAGCTTTAATGATGAATGCATTAACAGGTTTGCCTCCTTCCAGATATTTTAATTTAATTTTTGCAGCAGTAGAGAAATCCAGCAGACAATATTTATCTCCCAGCCAAACTTTTACCCGATTTGATTGAGTCATTTCAACTTTGAAGTCCTCTTCGGAGGAAGAAATCACGGTAGTCATCCTTGATGTTTCATCCCGTGTGGTTTCCAGCGTCAATTGATTTGGATTATTGTCACGAATCCATTTTGCCGCCGTATCTGTCTTCGGTCTTTTCGTCCTTGCCCTGGTATTTTTCTTGGAATTCAAACCAGATTTGTCATTAATTTTTTCATTTCCGCCGGAAACAAAATCAACAAAGTCATAATTCCTATCCATCATCTCAAAACAAATATCAAGTTGATCTTTATAAGCAATATCCAGCTTCTTCCCTTTCCTTTGCAGCACAAGTTGATCTTGTAAAGCCAACGCATTGGTATTAATTGCAGCACCATCATTAGGAATTCCAATAAAAGTCGCAGCATTTGTAATTAAGTATTTACCATGCTTCAGCATGTATATAATTCTTTTGTCTTTAGCCATCCGTCTTATTTCTCTTTTTATCTTTATTTTAGGATTCTTCATACCTTATTATATATTCATTAAACATCTTATTCCATAAGGCATTCCAAACCTCGAAGCCCTTCAACGAATTATAAAATTTAAAGTTGTCTTTATTAAATAATAAATATATTTTGGAATAAAAGAATCACCTTTTCTGATACAACATTCACCATTCCAAACAGAAGGATCAGCTTCCAAATCAGACTTGACACCTTTCAACCTAATGTTCATGAACATGAGCCAAAAACCTATACCTTTTCCGGAAAACTTCTACACTTTTACAAGAATCTTCTACACTTTTCCCAAGAACTTCTACACTTTTCCGGAATTATCCACAGGTTTTCTCTGAAACTTCTACACTTTTCGGACAGACTTGAATACTTCTAACCAAGAAGTATAAGGTTTTACGGGAAAAGGTTCACCTTCTGACCTTATGTTCATGAACATTAGCTTAAAAGGTGCAGGTTCTGATGGAGAAGGTGTCAAGTCTGTATAAAAAGGTGCGGGTTCCAGTTAAGAAGGTCTCAAGTCTGCTTTGGAAGGTATCAGGATGGCTGGAAAAGGTATAATATCTATTTGAAAAGGTATCAAGTCTTATTGAATAGTAATCAAAGCTACAATTATACCAATAAGTGCTGTATAATAAGGCATTAAATCCAAATAAAAAGGTAAACATTCCATTAGAATAAGAAAACCTTAGTAGAAAAATTGAATAGGAAATGATCCAACCTTATTACCTTACCAAATATCTCCTTCATTCCATAGAATAATTAGGTAATAAGGTTTGGAAATCACTTTCCAATTTCCTTTCTACTAAGGTTGAAAACCGTGGAATGGCATTAGTTTTCATTACTATCAAATACCATCCATTCCATTTTTCAATCCTCCTTTTATGATAGCATTCCCCGATGAGGGGTACTGCAATAAAAGGAGGAGGAAACAATTGACAATTGATAATGGACAATTGACAATTATTATGCGACGAATACTTGTTGTCCATTATCCATTGTCAATTGTCAATTGCCCCGAATAATCCGATGGTTTTGAAAAGGCATTTTTGGAGGGAGGGGGAGGAAATGGAATGAGCAGAACTTAATTATCCTTAAAAGAAAATTGAGACAAGTCAATTGATTTAAATAATTCCGGTTCCTTCTTTATCATTTCTTCAAAGGATAACTCTAAGAATTATTTTATTGCCTTAATAAACACAGGAGGGGGATCAGGATACGAAGGTAATCTGTATAAATTAAATTTTGATAATAATAATAAACTAAAAC
>JABDAW010000082.1 GCA_013288905.1 Bacteroidota bacterium
TTGATAAAGAAAAGAAGCCTTACCTGACTAACGAAAAGGCAAGGAAAGCTGGTGATAAAGTTGGTTCGCTGGCAAGTCATAAGAAGCTTGGAAAGGTTACAATCATTGGAGATGGTGATACTTCATCGGATGTATTATTGTCTTACATGGAGGGCATGGCTTTGGGGAATTATCAATTCCTGAAATACAGAAAGGATGCGAAGAAAGAGACTAATTCTCTGAAAGAAATAGTGATTGATGATAAGAGAATTAAAGCGCATGAAATCGAACAATTAAGTATTATTATTGATGCTACTTGCAAAGCAAGAGACCTTGTTAATGAGCCTGCTAATGCCCTTAATGCAACTGATTTAGCTAATGCCTTCAAACAAATGGGGAAAGATAGTGGATTCAAAATCGAAGTGCTGGATAAAACGAAGATTAAAGCCTTGAAGATGGGTGGATTATTAGCTGTTAATCTTGGTAGTATTGATCCTCCTACTTTCAGTATTATGGAATGGAAACCCGCAAAGGCAGTGAATAAAAAGCCAATCGTGTTGGTTGGAAAAGGAGTGGTTTATGATACTGGAGGAATGAGTTTGAAGACTACTTTGAACTCTATGGATTTTATGAAATGTGATATGGGTGGTGCCGCTGCTGTTGGTGGTGCAATGTATGCTATTGCTAAGGCTAAGTTGCCTGTTCATGTTATTGCTTTGGTTCCTTCTACTGATAATCGTGTTGATGGAAATGCCTATGTACCGGGCGATGTCATTACTATGCATAGTGGCTTGACCGTTGAAGTTTTAAATACTGATGCAGAGGGAAGAATGATTCTTGCTGATGCATTGAGTTATGCCCAGAAATACAAACCACAATTAGTCATTGATATTGCTACATTGACTGGAGCTGCAGCGGCTGCTATCGGGCATTATGGAAGTGTTTGCATGGGTACTGCTGATGAGAAAACAATGGGCAAATTGAAAGACAGTGGCAATAATGTTTATGAGCGTTTGGTAGAGTTTCCTATGTGGGATGAATATGGAGAATTAATTAAATCTGATATAGCAGAGATTAAGAATGTAGGAGGTCCATCAGCAGGTTCTATTACCGCAGGAAAGTTCCTGGAAAGATTTACTGATTACCCATATATCCACCTTGATATTGCCGGTTCTGCTTTTGTTAAATCACAAGATAGCTATCGTGGTAAGAACGGTACGGGAGTGGGAGTTCGGTTATTATTTGATTTTATTAAATCTCAAAAATAATTTCTTTTATAATTATTTATGGCAACTCAACACGATGGTGAAGGAAGAATAAGGATAGGAATATCTGTTGGCGATATTAATGGTATCGGGCTCGAAGTTATCATGAAGACCTTTGAAGACCACAGGATGCTGACGGTTTGTACTCCTGTTATTTATTGCAATCACCGTATCCTTTCTCATCAAAAAAAGGTATTGGAGCTGGCGGATTTTAATTTTACTTCTATCAAGAATATTGATTCCTTAATTTATAAGAAGGTAAACGTTTTGAATACCTGGGAAGAAGATGTACAAACTGAATTCGGACAAGCTACACCTAATGGCGGAAAGTATGCTTTTAAATCATTGGAAGCTGCCGCAATTGATCTTCATAAGGGCAAGACAGACGCTATAGTTACCGCACCAATCAACAAGAGTAACATCCAACAACCTGGCTTTGAATTTCCTGGTCAGACGGAATATTTTGCTGATAAATTCGATGGTAAGAATTATATTATGATGCTTGTTTCGGGTGATCTAAGAGTGGGTGTAGTTACCGGACATATTCCATTGAAGAAAGTTTCTGAATCCATTTCTATTGATAAAATTCTTCAAAAAATCAGGGCTATGAACAAGTCTTTGAAAGAAGATTTCGGTATTGATAAACCGAAGATTGCTGTTCTTGGAATCAATCCTCATTCTGGCGATAATGGTCTTATTGGCAGTGAAGAAAAAGACATCATTATTCCTGCTATTAAGAAGGCTTTTGATGAAAAATTAGTGGTCATGGGACCTTATTCTGCTGATGGTTTCTTTGGCTCCGGAATCTATAATCAATTTGATGGAGTCCTTGCTATGTATCACGATCAAGGCTTGATTCCATTCAAGTCTTTAGCATTTGATTCAGGGGTTAATTTTACTGCAGGATTAGAAATCGTAAGAACTTCTCCTGATCATGGCGTAGGTTATGATATTGCTGGAAAGAATTTGGCTTCCGAGTCATCGTTCCGCGAAGCTATCTACCTTGCCTGTGACATTACTGAAAAGCGAAAAGAATATTCAGAAATAAGTAACGATCCTTTGAGATTCTCTAAGCACGTCAGAGACCATTAAAATGATATAAAAATAAAAAAGCGGCACGCTATGTACCGCTTTTTTTATCATAAGAATTTAAAAATTTTAGTGTTGTTGTGCTGGATTCAAAGCCAGAATATCGGCATTTATATTTTAAATTTTATCCGATAGCTTCCTTTGTCATCCATAAAGAATACATCAAATGATTCTGAATCAAAATAAACAACCTGATATTTGCCTGCATCACCATGCAGTTTTCCATTAATGATTATGGCATAATCTTCCTTTTTAAGCGAAGTAACATTTAACTTGGTTGTTTTGTCTCTTTTTGAAAAGTTTACTGAAGTGCTACTTAATTCAATTCCTGAAACACTGAAATATTCTGATTTATTTCCCAACAATTTAGCAAAAGCATCAAAGTCTAAAGGTGTCAAGGAATAGGCTGTGCCGGCAAGTTCTTTGTTGCGATCCCAATCAACAGAATATTCTTTATTTTTAATGAGCATATTAGCAACCCTGATTACGCTTGCACCCATTAAAGCTCCACCCATTTTAAGTTTTGTTATTGTCTTTTTCTCTAAATCCTCTTTTGAATTAAACATTTTAATACCACCAGAAGAGGCACTGACATGTCCTATTTTATACAATCCTACAGATTCTTCAACAGAATTAATTAAAGTGATATTTTCATAATCATTAATATTACTAACCAGTTTAAATTTAGTTCCCTGTTGAAAAGCAGGTTTTTGTCCTAAACAGTTAGCAAATATAAACAGAAATATTAAAACTATATTTTTCATACTACTATTTTTCTAATGCGCTTTTTATCTTTTTGGCAATGGATTTCATTACAGAAGCATCAACCGGAGTTGAACCATCAGTAACATAATAAACCGGTTCGGTACTTTGTGATGAATAAATACAGTTAATTCGGTCACCTTTATAATAAAAAGACGGACCAACGAAATAGATTGGTTTATCAGATGTTAATAGCAATTCATTAATTTCTTTTGTGGTGGCTACCTTGTGAGGATAGGGATATTTTGCAAAAAATTCTGCTTCTGGAATATCCTTCAATTTTCCTCCCCAATTGGATGTATAATGCAAATATTGTTCTGGTACATATAATGTTTCTGTGGCAAGGTTTTTTAATGTTGAATTATCAATAGAAGTTTCATCAAGTTTCAAAATTCTTTCTTCACTAAGATAGGAATTTATAATGTTTAGATAAGTTTTTAAATATCCGGCACCCATATTCTCGGGAGTTTTACCTTTAAATTTTTTATCGTCACAATAATTCCCATCCACTCTGATCTGGGCGAAGATCTTTTCCTTTTTACCATTAAACATCAATAATTCGTAAAAACAATATGTATTGTAAGAAACTGAGACGCCCTCTATTATTAAATAGGAATAAGATTTGCCTTTTTCCAATGTCTTGATTTGGTCATCAGTGATTACTTTGTAGGGTGTATATTTCCATACCTCACTGAATACTTTTTCATAAACTTTTACATCACTTAATTCGGCATCGCTGGGAAGAATAAAAACCATTGTGGTATTCTTTAAGGAAGCGAGGTCTTCTGGTTTAAATTTGCCTTCACCATCTCTGACACCAGTTTTAAAACCTACGCTCACCTGAGAAAAGGAGGTATTGATAAACATCAGGCAACTTATAACAAGGAGGAATACAATTTTTATTTTCATAATTTTATCTTCGTTTTTAATTTTTTATTTGTTACTATAATTTTTTTAAGAATCATTAATCCCTTACCCCAGCTTCAATTTGAAACTGATTACCACGCCTGCCATACTTACAAAAGTGATGTAACGATGGGCTACATAATCGGTAATGCCGAAGGCAGAGGCGAGGAAATTATTCTGGATGCCGTCAACCAAATTTACTGCCGTGCTGTCTATGCCGCCGGGGGTGGTGGCGAGGTAGAGTTTACCTGCGCCGCCGATGGTCTTGGCAGCGAATTTACTGTTGGCTAATTGCGCACGTTTTGCCACATCTATAACTTCGCCGGGGGTAGGGCTAAGATTCCAAACTGATTGCTGTTTGCCGATAAGTAATTCCATATCATGGACGGATTCCTGAATGCCGGCATCGTTATTCGGGAATTTATTCAACATGATTCCGGAGTTCTGATATTCCACTGTCATCGCTGCTTGACAAGCAGTTCTGACTGCGCCCTGGCTGAATTTTGTGGTGCCAAAATCTTCTTTTTGGGTAGCGCGGTCGGGATTAATTATGGCATAAGAGGCATCAACTTCTCCTTTGATGGCTATCATCAGCGGGTTGGTATCGGCACCGATGTTGAGGCTCAAGGTATTCAGGGCACCTATAATATTGTCTATTTTCCCGCGAAACGGTTTCAGCCCGCGACTATAGATTGCTTGCAGGCGTGCAGGATCAGAAATTAAATAGATAGCAGAAGTGCGGTTATACCAATCGCGGGCTTTGCCTGCAGAGCCTTTTATTCCTGTTAATTCAATTTTTACTGCCTTCGTTTGCCCGGTCTGACCTGCCATGACGCTTTCTTCGTTATAGAATTTTGTCTCCGCATCATTCGACACTATTAAGGTACGGTCATACATCATGGTATAATCGGCATCCAAAGGATTTGCCACATGCAAAACTTTCAACATCGAGAGATGATAGGTAATCAGTTTCACAGCTTTGTCATTGCTATCTGTCGTCTGACTCAAAAATTCATTACTGCTGTACTTTAATTTATTTCCCATTATTTATTAGTTTAAGGTATTAAAATTGTCAATTCCGCCGGCAAAGTTACCGACATATAAATCACTCGTGAAATGGGTAGCGGTAAAGTTACCGACATATAAATCACTCGTGAAACGGGCGGCGGTAAAGTTACCGAAGGTAGAAACACTCGTGAAAATGGCGGCGGTAACTTTACCGACGGTATAAACACTCGTGATACGGTCGGCGGTAAAGTTACCGACATATAAATCACTCTTGATAATGCCATCGGTAAACTTGCCGTCCGATTTTGCATTTTTAGCATCCGTTTCCATACTCCTGTTAATATACATAGTATTAATATTAGCCAGGAAAGTTTTGGTCTGGAAGGGTAAAAATGTTGTGATATTTTGAGTCATCTTTTTCTGTTTGGGGGTGCAAAGAAAAGAAAGTTTTGATTAACAACTATTATTTTTGGAAAGTTTTTTGTATAATCTCACATCACAAAGAGTATTTTCAGTCAATTTTTTGAATCATTAATAAGGTGCAAGTACAATATTTATAATGACTGTGGTCTCTATACACCACTACTATTATTAGAATATATGAAGGTCCGTCTTGATACCTAACAAAGGAAATAATGAATATTGAACAAGGAATAATGAATAATGATTTGGAATTCTGACAAATACTGAATTCTCTAATTCATTCCTTCTGATTTCAACCTTACTTCCTTCAACATTCATTATTCCTTGTTCAATATTCATTATTTTAACAACGTTAGGTATTAATACGCACAATCATATTAGAATATAAAAACTGTGAGGGCTTATCATTACCCGATTACTTATTTTGGTGACAAATATCATTTGTCCTCTCCATTTTATTATATACTTTTGCGCCCTGCAAAATAATTATTAATCATTATGAAAAATTATAATAATCACATTTTGGTGCCGATAGATTTTTCGGAACAAGCATTGATTGCTTTGGATCAATCCTACAATCTTGCGCGGCTGACCAATGCTGATATTACACTGCTTTATGTAATGGACGAAGAACATAAAAATCTTTTTTCCATTTTCAGTAAAGAGAAGAAAAGAAAATCCGAAGAAAAAAAGTATCAAAAAGGTATTAAGGCAAAATTGGAAGATCTTGCAAAAGAAACAATGACTAAAGCAGGTGTCAGTGTGTCCGTTAAAATTAAATCTGGTAAAGTTTATGAAGAAATTCTCGAAGTTGCAACAGATTTGAAAGCTGCCTTTATTATCATGGGAACGAATGGACAGGTAGGTCTGCGAAAAAGATTTATTGGCTCCAATGCCTTACGGGTAGTGAAGGAATCGAATTGCCCCGTAATAACTATTAAGGGTAAAAAACACAGGGCTGGATGCAAATATATTGTCCTTCCATTAGACCTTACACAGGAGACCAAAGAGAAGGTGGGTAAGGCTGTGGAACTTGCTAATTACTTCGGCTCGGCAATCAAATTAGTAACGGTAGTGAATACCGATGACGAAATTATTATGAAGAAACTGACCTTGCAATTAAAACAAGTAGAGAGCTTTATCAAGAAACAAAAATTAGATGTCACTTCTGAATTTGTCAAGAATAAAAACGTCGCTGAAGGTGTTATTAAATATGCCAAGAAAGTCAAAGCCGACCTGATCATGATCATGACTCAATCTGAAATGGATTGGACAGATTTGTTCATCGGTTCTACAGCGCAGGAAATTATCAACAACTCTGAAGTGCCTGTATTATCAATACATCCGATGGATAGACCCGAAGAGTCAATGATCCCGTTTAACTTTTAAAATAATTAAATAAATAATTTTATGAACACAAAAAACATTAAGAACATTTTAATTCCTTTGGATTTTTCAGAAACCTCTTTGCTTGCTCTGAATCACGCCATGTTCATGGCAAATTTCTACAAAGCAGACATTACTTTATTGCATGTTGTCGAAACTGCAATCTTTACTTCTGCGATTACTTTCAACGATACGGGTAACGATTTGTCATCTGTTATCATGGAAAAGGCAACAGCCAAACTGAATCAGTTTGCAAAGCAGATTCAGGAAGTTGAAGGAATTAAAATTCAAACATTAGTTGTTGAAGGACGAATTTATAAATCAATAATCGAGGCAGCAAAAGGCACCCATGCCGATATGATTGTTATGGGAACTCACGGTGTCAGCGGCTTCCGCGAATACATCATGGGTAGTAACACTTACCGTGTTGTTGCGGAATCTGAATGCCCGGTTTTATCTGTTCAATCACAAAATAAGAAGGTTGGTTTTTCAAATATTGTTCTTCCGATTGATGATTCATTATCTTCAAGGCAGAAGGTAAGTCATGCAGCCAACATCGCTTCGAAATACCTGGCAAAAATACATATAGCAGGCTTGATTACTGAAGAAGACAGTGAATTTACTTCGGCATTTAAGGTGAAGATTACCCAAGTTGAAGACTATCTCAAACATCATAACATAGAGTTTGATACTAAGTACATTCATGGCTCTAATCTTGCTGACATGACTTTGAAATATGCCACTGATATTAGTGCCGATTTAATCACAATAATGACAGATCAGAATCTTGACTATGAATTTTCCGGATTCATGGTAAGTCCTTTTTCGCAACATATCGTGAATCATTCAAAGATTCCGGTGATGAGCATCAGTCCAAAGCCAAACGATGTAGAAGCCAATATTATTCAATTCGGATTATAAGAAATAAATTTTTTTGTTCCCTTAGAAAAGGTCAGAAGTTGTGTGTTTCTGACCTTTTTTATTTATGATTCAATTCGAATATACCTATTCAAGAAACTTGGATGCGATAGTAAAACAAATTATTACTAATTTTGCCCCTGAAATGATAAGAATAATTTTGATTGTCGGGTCAGGAGGATTTATAGGGACCATTGCCCGATACCTCGCAAATGAATTTATAAAAAAAATCTCAACTGCAAATTTCCCTTTGGGGACTTTATTAGTAAATATTACCGGTTGCCTTATTATAGGCATCATTTATGGATTTATTGAAAAGGGAAAACTCCTTGAGCCAGAACTTCGGTTATTCCTTACCACAGGCATCTGTGGCGGATTCACGACCTTTTCTGCTTTTTCTGTGGAGAATATTATCATGATTCGCAATGGTGAATTCTTTTATGTTTTTGGATATTTAGCATTAAGCATTCTTCTTGGATTTACCGCCACCTATCTTGGAATGGTTTCCGTAAATTGGTTTAAGATATAGAGATTCCAAAAGTAATGTTGATTCCAAAGAATTTTATCGTGTAAAAAATATAGTTTTGTCCCATGTATTTAAGATCAGGATTCTGGAAGATTAAATTAATGATTTGTTTGCTTCTTTGCTTTGTAATCAAGGCAAACGGGCAACCAAAAACTCGCGTTGATACATTAATGGAAAGAGTAAAAACTTCTCCTGATGATACATTTAAGCTTAAAGATTTATCGGACATAATAGACAATGCACCCGATGGTGTATGGCAACTATATAACGAACAATTGGCTGCTCTGTCAAAGAAATTGCTCACAAATAATAATCCATCAATAAAATTGTGCGCTAAGAAGTATCTCGCTGTTTATAACACAAATCTTGGCTATGAATATTTGGAAAAAGGTGATTACAGAACCGCATTAAGCTACTATGGCGAAAGTGAAAAAGTCCTGAAGGAAGTAGGTGATAAAAAGGAATTAGGAATTGTAATAGCGAATATTGGTAGTGTTTATGAACGAGATAAAGACCATGAATCTGCCTTGGATAATTATCAGCAAGCCATACAATTGTTTGAAGAAGATAAGGATTACCCTGAACTGATTTCAGCCATTGCCAATGTTGGCAAGATTTACTTTGACAAGATTAAAAATGACAGCGCATTGACCTATTATAAAAGGGGTTTGAAAATTGCAGAACAAAATAATATTAAAACTGAGGCTGTTTCTATGTTGTACAAGGATTTGGGAAATGTGATGGATAAGACCAGAGCTTTTGATCAGGCTGTTGAATATTATAATAAAGGATTTAAAGTTGCTAAAGATGGCGGATACAAAAATGGGGAATCGGCCAATTTATTAGGTAATGCACGAGTTTATTTTGATGAGAACAAGCCTTTAAAAGCTATTGAATATGCACGTCAATCTCTTATTTTAGCTACCCAAGTAAGCAATTCTCCAAATATTAGGGATGCTTCCGATTTATTATTTAAGATTTATAAAAAATCAGGTGACTTTAAAGACGCTCTGGCTATGCATGAATTGTTTCTAAATACTCGAGATTCATTACAAAGCGAACAAAACAACAAAGCTACTTTGGGTTTTAAATTTCAATATGCATTTGAAAAGAAACAAGATTCCACCAAAGCCGAACAAGCTAAGATTGATGCCGTAAATGCCAAGGAACTGGAGGATCAAAAACGCATTCGCAATTATATTCTTGGTGGATTACTTGTCGTTGTCATGTTCCTTATTCTAGTCTTTCGCCAGCGCAATAAAATTGCTAAAGAGAAGCATCGCAGCGAGGAATTATTGCTGAATATTCTTCCGGAAGATGTAGCTGAAGAATTAAAGAATACAGGGGAAGCCAAGGTAAAAAGTTTTGATCTGGTTACGGTTTTATTTACTGACTTCAAAGGTTTTACCCAAATAAGCGAAAAGATGACTCCAGAAGAATTGGTTGCTGAAATTGATTATTGTTTCAGGGGATTTGATAATATCCTGAACAAATATGGGATAGAAAAAATAAAAACTATCGGTGATTCATACATGTGTGCGGGTGGTGTTCCGAAAGCTAATGCAACAAATCCTGAAGATGTGGTAAATGCTGCAATCGAAATCAGGGATTTTATCCTTAATCATAAAAAAGACCGGGAGTCGCGCGGAGAGATTCCATTTGAGGTAAGAATCGGGGTGAATACAGGACCTGTGGTGGCAGGAATTGTCGGGGTTAAAAAGTTTGCTTATGATATTTGGGGCGATGCAGTGAACCTTGCTTCAAGAATGGAAAGTAGCGGTGAACCTGGTAAAGTGAATATTTCAGGAAATACCTATGTTTTAGTAAAAGATAAATTTAATTGTATTCATCGTGGAAAAGTTTTGGCAAAAGGCAAGGGAGATGTGGATATGTATTTTGTTGATAAACTCTAAACACGATTTTTACATTTGAAACAAAGAATAGAAAACTTAAATTTCCTTCATCATAAAAATGATAATTTGAAGAGTTAAGTATTAATATCAAATTAATAGCTCCATAATTTATATCAAAAAAAAAGAGTCCCACATATGCAGGACTCTATTCTTCAAGTTTAAAAAACTAAAGGAGATTATTTTTTTCCTTTCATTTTCTTTCCGCCTTTAGCATTTTTCATGGAATCTTCCATGGCTTTTGCTTTGTCCATTGAATCTTGCATTGCTTTAACTTTAGCAAGAGAATCTTGGGTTGCAGCTTCTTTAGCAGCCTTAGCAGCGTCTTCTACTGCTTTTACTGAATCTGCTTTTGCTTTTTCAGCAGCAGCTTTTTCTTCAGCACTTGGTCCACAAGCATAGAATGATAACATTCCAGCAAGTAACATTAACGATAATACTTTTTTCATTTTTTTGATTTAATATTTAATTGTTTTTAAAATGCGGCGCAAAATTAGTATAAATTTTTGGATAAACATATATACTGTTAAAAAAAATCTTAAAAACCGAGGGATTAAAAACCACCAACCCGGTATTGTATGTGTAATCCATACCTCTTCCAACTGAAACATGGTTGAGCTTTAAATGTATTTTATATTTAATATTGAAATTATCCATTCTGAAAAAATTGAAAAATCTTGTTTGGTTTTTAAGAGTTATAAGGGCGCAAATATATAATTTATTTTTGAGATTAATACTTCTGCGAATTTTGCTCTGTTTGGTAATTCTTATTTTTCTTATCCTTTGATCTTATATTATCCTTTTGTCAATTGCCATTATATTTCTATTTTTGCGCCCCCTGAAAATGTTAAGGGTTGATAATAGAAATTAAACTTTAAAGAAAAAGAATATATGGAGAATGTAATTTATTTAGTGCCCGTTTTTGGGTTGATAGCTTTGTTTTATTGCTACATAAAATCAAGGTGGGTGGTGAGCCAGGATGCCGGAAATGAGAAGATGACCGAGATAGCCAAACATATTGCCGATGGAGCAATGGCGTTCTTGAAGGCAGAATATAAAATCCTGGCTTATTATGTAATCCTTGCCGTTTTATTCCTTATGTATATGGGATATTCAGGCGAAAACTCCTCTCCATTAATAGCAGGTGCATTTGTAGTCGGTGCGTTATTCTCCATTACAGCGGGATTTATTGGAATGAAAATAGCTACCAAAGCGAATGTCAGGACTGCACAAGCTGCACGTACAAGTTTATCAAAAGCATTGAGCGTTTCTTTTGGCGGAGGGTCTGTTATGGGTATGGGAGTGGCTGGTTTGGCGGTCTTGGGATTAGGCTCATTGTTCATTCTTTTCAAATATATGTTCGTTCATGGAGCCGATATGAATGGCAAGGAAATGGAAAGGGCTTTGGAAGTGTTGACAGGCTTTTCTTTGGGATCAGAAAGTATTGCCTTATTCGCAAGAGTAGGTGGTGGGATTTATACCAAGGCTGCTGATGTTGGTGCTGATTTGGTTGGAAAAGTAGAAGCCGGTATTCCTGAAGATGATCCTCGTAATCCCGCTACCATCGCGGATAATGTCGGTGATAATGTCGGTGATGTGGCTGGAATGGGAGCTGATTTATTCGGTTCCTA
>JABDAW010000083.1 GCA_013288905.1 Bacteroidota bacterium
GTAGTACCAAGGTAAACGGGCAGGAAATTCTGGAATATAAGTTTAATAAGATATGGTATATTACCATGAAAAATGATTCCAAAGCATGGAAGGTAAATGATAAGTTTGTTGATGCGTTTAATTTATGGATTGAGGAGCATCGCCCTGATTTGCTGGAGGATTGAACCACATGCATGCATTGAATAATCTAATCATTAATATTCCGTATTTTTGCAACCAAATAAAATAGATAAACATGGAAACTTTAATAGATAGAATAACGATTGACGAAAAGATTTGTAATGGCAAACCTACTATCAGAGGCAAGAGAATTACGGTCCAAACCATCCTCGAATTCTTGAGTGCCGGCGAAAAGGAGGAGGAAATTCTGAAACAATTTCCTTCTCTCGAACCCGATGATATCAAGGCATGTCTTCGGTTTGCTTCTGAATTGATGGGCAATCATTTTATCATTAAAGATTTGTCATGAAGAATTACTTTTGGTATTCTTTATCTATAATCAATCTTTGCAAATTAGTCAATGTATTTAAGGATAGAATCTTAGGGATTAATTAGTTATTCTTTGGTGATTGCTGTTGGATTGAATTATTAATATATTAATGATTTTGTAATTTTGAAGTTATAAAAATATACATAGTCTATAGATAATATTATGAGAAAATTATTCATAGTTTTATTTGCATTATTTATAATATCATGTAAGACCAATCAACTTGCAATTATAAAGCTTGATGATAAGTTTGGATGTATAAATAGAAGCGGGCAAATCGTTGTCAAACCCATGTGGGACTTCATTTTACAAGGAAAAGGCAATAAGCAAATTCTTGTAGAAAAAGATAGTTTGGATGGATTTGTTGATAATAATGGAAAAGTAATAATAAAGGTGCAATACAAGGATGCGATGATTTTTTATGAAGGACTTGCTGCCGTGGGAAATGGAATTAAGTATGGATTTATTAACACTAAAGGAGATACTGTAATTCCATTTATTTATGATGAAATATTTTTAGGTTTTTCAAATGGTTTATCAGATGTCAAGTTAAATAAACATTGCGGATATATAAATAAAAAAGGTAAAGTCGTAATTCCTTTAATTTATGAAACTTGTTATCCCTTTAGGTCAGAGGTAGCTCAAATCCTAACATTTGATGGGAAGGATTTGCTTATAAATAAAAAAGGCAAAACATTTGAAGATGATGGGCAAGTTCCTGATAAAAAGCTTTGGAGACCCAACCAACCATTACTTCTTGAAATGAAGAGTGGAAGGGGGTGGTTAAATAATAAAGGTGATACAATTGTTCCACCGATTTATAGTTCAGTTGGTATATTTCAAGAAGGACGTTCTATAGTACAGTTTAAAGGAAAGTGGGGAGTGGTTGATAATAAAGGAAAAATCATTATCGAACCTAAATTCGACCAGATGTGGCACTACAAAGAAGGCCTTGCTAATTTTGAACTTGATGGTAAATGGGGTTATGTAGATAGAAATGGTATAATTTTAATAAAGCCACAATTTGATTACGCAGGAAGTTTTAATAATGGATTAGCATACTTTGAACTTAATGGGAAATCAGGATTTATAAATAAAAAAGGGATGGTTATTATACAACCAACATTTGAATTGAATCGTGGAAGTCAGTTTGAATAATTTGTTATTTATTTTTGGAATTATACGAAATTAATATTTCTAATAATTCCCATTCCCCTCTATTCTCAACCCTTTCAAATTTCAAAACACTTTTCCTCCATTTCAAAACACTTTTCCTCCATTTCAAAACAATCTTTCTATTCATTCATTGTTATTAGAAAAAATGGTGGTTTCTTTGCTGCCTCAAACAGAAAATAATAATTCGATGAAGGTAATAAACAGGAATCAGGCAAATCAGAACTCCCCAGCGGATACCATATATATGTATAGCAATCGTGCGGATGGTTCTTTACTTGGAATTTCTGTGGAAAGCAATAGGAAAAGCGGACAAAAGCATGATAATTCCATTTCTTTAGATGAACAGAATGGCTTACTCCAAGTTATGGACGCAACTTGCAATAAGCAGTACGGATTACTCCAAGTTATGGACGCAACTTGCCGTAAGCAGTACGGATCATGCCAAGTTGCTTCCATCACTTGGAGTAAGCAGTGCGGATCATGCCAAGATGCTTCCATCACTTGCAGTAAGCAGTACGGATCATGCCAAGATGCGTCCACAACTTGCAGTAAGCAGTGCGGATCATACCAAGTTGCGTCCACAACTTGCAGTAAGCAGTACGGATTATGCCAAGTTGCTTCCATAACTTGCAGTAAGCCGTCTTTTATATTGAACATAAAGGAAAAGAATAATAATAACTTTCATAAAATATAAATTAACCTAATACTAATAACTAATGGCAGGACTATGGACTTACTCCCAAAATCAGTGGAGAAACAAAACTAAAACAAGCATAAGAAAGGCGATGAAATTGAGCATCTATCATGATGGGAAATTATATGCAGCAACTATTGCGTTTCCGCTTGATGCCGATTATGCAATGATGTACACCAGGTATCATGCCCAGCATCTTTTGTTTATTACTGCATACAATACCTGGATAGCAGCGGGTGGATTGTTAAGCGGCGATACGATGACTTTGCAGGAATTATTCGCCGCCATGAAAGTGCTTTTGGATGTTTGGATTGGCACAACCGTTGGATTTTATGTAAAGACTTCTACCCGATTTAAAACGATTTTTGCAGGTGGAAGAAAAGTATATAATAAAGGTGAAATAGATGATAGAATTCAGAATGTGAATAGCTTGAGCATACGAATTGGTGGGGATGTAAATCTTACAGGTGTAAAGGCATCCGTAGATGCAACTTATGCCGGTCTGTATGCCGCTCGCAACAATCAAACCGGTGGTAAGGAGAGTAATAACAGCTCGAATGCAAGTTCTGCGGGCAATATATGTATGAATCTTCAATACGGCGATTGCGGAATATTGATGAATAAATTTTTGGATTCACCATTATCTATAGAAACATTTTTTGACCGTGAATTATTGAGCAGCAAAATGCAGATGGTATTCACCGCCACCATGAATGGCACCGAAAAGAAAGAACTATCCGAGCGTACCGTGTTGAGCGATGATGAATTTAGATTCAAAGTTGATAGCGGCGGAAACAGTGCTGTTTCTGCTACTGCTTACTTAGGCTCTACTCCGGGAGCCATTGATTCTTCGCCGGTTACCATCTTGAATCATTTGGAACATAAAGGAACTTTTGCAGATTTTGGAATTACAGATTACAGCCTTCACCGCTATGTTACGATAGTCATTAACAGCCCTACCTATTCGGCTAAGGTGTTGTTTCAATACTATTAAACAGTTAATGGTTAATAGTGAATAGTGAATAGTGAATAGTGAACAGTGAATAGTGAATAGTGAATAGTGAATAGTGAATAGTGAACAGTGAATAGTGAACAGCGAATAGTGAACAGTGAAACAAATTTTGTACTGTTCACTATTCACTATTCACTGTTCACTGTTCACTAAACTTTTTCCTATTTTCGCTGCCTCAAACTAATAATAAAATATTAAGGAAATGAAACAAATTATTACACTTATTTTGCTGACCGCAATGAGCTTATCATTAATTGCTCAAAAGGAACTCACCATCAGCCCTCTCCCCGCCGATGCTATGGTATGCTTCATGCAAAATGGTAAAGAACTGAACTGCTTCAAAGGTGAAGTGAAGAAGGAACTCGAGAAGAATATCCCCTATACTTTCAGGGTCAGGAAGGAAGGATATCTGACCGTGGACACGACTATTTTCAGGAAGAAAGATGCCGCCCCTGTGCTGCCTGTTATCCTGAATACAAGGATTGTGAAGGTTTCTGTGTCGCCGCTTGATGCTCATATTTATGTAGATCAGATAGACAAAGGATCGGTTCCCCAGGATATTATTATTCCTAAAGGCAAAAGCGTATTGGTAGAGGTCAAGAAGCCCGGCTTTGGCGTGAAGTCTGTTACCTATTATAACATCGAAGGCAAGCCCGAGCCGGAGGTTTCGCATCTCTTTAAGATGGATGAAAGAGTAGTATATATCAAGACTCAACCTGCCGATGCCGACATTTATATTGATGGTAAAAAACAAAAAGAACAAGGCACTGCCGAGGTTACGATTCCTAATAATGAATGTACCAAGGTCAAGGTCTCTAAGGTTGGATTCGCCACCGAAGAAATATCTTATTGCAATAAAGATAATGAAGCTGCGCCTCCCACCAATGATGTCATTAAATTAAAAGACCGTCTCGCTGAAGTGACCGTAGATATTGATGATGCAACGATCTTTGTGGATGGAAAAGAAGTGGGCAAGAAGACCGCTAAAGTAAAGATTCAGGAGAATAAATGTGTCGCTGTCGTGATTAAAAAACAAGGATATGTAACGCAGAAATATGAGTGGTGTAACAAGCAGGACGGGGCTTTGCCCGAGGCGAAGTACACCATCACGATGGATAAAGATCAGGCGTATGATGAATCCGAACAAAGCGATCAGGCTAATAAAGCCTTCACCTTACAGATCAATGGCGATGCAAAGCAGGCATGGCAGACTTTGGTGAGCATCATCAGCTCTAAGTTCGATGAAATCCAGACCATAGATGCTACGACAAATTACCTTCGCACGGCATGGGTGGGCGAAGTTTATAATAAGAATACTCCCTTCCCTTCGATGGTCAGAACCCGCGTGGTAGTTACCAATGGCGGCTTTAATCCCTTGAAGATTAATGTCAAAGTCCAAAGCGAAATGTCTAAAGTTACAGATGATTTTTCAAAGAATAATTGCGTCTCCCCCACAGCGAATCAAGATGAATGCTTCGAAGCCTGGAACAGGATATTAAGGAAGTACAGCGAGCTTTACGGGGAGATATTGGACAGAATAAAATAGTGAATAGTTAATAGTTAATAGTTAATAGTTAATAGTGAATAGTGAATAGTGAATAGTGAATAGTGAAAAATGGGTTTACTCTTCCTGTTCACTATTAACTATTAACTATTAACTATTCACTGTTCACTATTCACTGTTCACTAACGAACCAATTGCCCGTTAAGGCGCATCAATTCTGTCTCCGCAACCTTAGCATCATAGCGAGCAAGGATGACAGCATTCTCGGCATCCTCATAGCTTTGCTGAGCCACGCTAAGATCCAATGCACTGCTTGCACCAAGACGGTATCGCTCTAAGGCAACAGTAACGGTTTCTTTGGCAAGGTCGTAATTTTCTTCGATTAACTTCAAGGCTTCGAGATCTGTCTGGTAAGTTCTATAAGCTTTCAAAAGGTTTGATGAGACCTGCAATTTGGCATCATTGAATTGGTAGTTAGAAGTCTGAATATCCAGCTTTGCATTCCTTATGAAATGATTCAGCGTAGAGCCATTGAAGATGTTATAAGTAATATTGAAGGATGGACCGATGCCTGCATTTTGATTCACAAGAAGGAAGCCTGCGGTGTTATCAGTCTTTAAATAATTATAGCCGTAACCTACACTAAGAGTGGGATAGCGGCGCGATTGATATTGCTTTAAAGTAAGTTCTTGTATCCTGATATTCTTCTCCGAAAGTTGCAAGGAAGTATTTTGCTGGAAGATCGTCTTCTTTAATTCATCAAGCGACGGCATGTAGGTAACCGGGATGCTGTCCGGCACATTAAAATCAACGTCTTCATTCCTCGATAATAGCTGGTTGAGGCTCACCTTAGCATTAGCAAGATTGGTGATTTGTTTAATAAGATTTGTCTTCTGAACATTCAGGTCAACCTTCGATTGCAAGTAATCTAAACGCGAGCCTGAACCGAGGTTATATTTCTTGTCAGCGATAGTCAGTTTCTCATCATAGATTTTAATGGCATCTCTGATATTCTTTGCCAATTCCTTTTGTCTGACCACATCAAAATAAGCATCAATGATAGCACTCACGGTAGTTTCAATAGCAATCTTAGCATTGATATCGCCCATGTCCTCGAAGACCTTTAATTCTTGCAAGGTAGCAAACATATTCAGCCCATCGAATAAGGTCCAGTTAAGATTCGCGCCATAAGCCAGGGCATCAGAATGAACCCCCGACTTCTTCAATTCAGGAGTTGCAGGGCTGGCATAATCCTGTTGAATCTGATTGTTAGCTTCGTTTCCTGAAGCAGAAAGATTTACCTGCGGAAGCATCCCTGCATTACCGGGGAAATTGTGAATACGTGCGGTATCCGCATTGATACGAGCTACCAGGATAGAATAGTTATTCTTTAATCCCAGAGCTATTGCATCATCAAGAGTGAGGAGTTCTTGAGAGAATATCGGCAAAGTGATTAAGAACAAGGTAACTGACAGCAGCAGTTTATTTATGGAATTATTCATATTAAATAAGGATATTTCAACTTCATTTGAGGGTGCAAATGTATATTAGATTTGATTAATAAAATTATACTGTCAAATCTTTTCCTTCTCTGGAATCAATAAGGATAAGACGATGCTAAGGGTTAATATTAATCCAATTATCAATAAAGAATATTCTATAGAAAAGCCAATTGACTTCAGCCAGTCATTAAAGACCATCTTGAGCCCGATGAACACTAACAGTACTGATAATCCATGCTTGAAGAAATGAAATTTGTGCATGACATTAATAAGTAAAAAGAACATGGATCGCAATCCAAGGATCGCGAAGATATTTGAGAAGAAAACAATGTAAGGGTCCTTGGTAACCGCGAAAATAGCGGGAATGCTATCCACTGCGAATAAAATATCCGTGAATTCTATGATCATTAAAACAAGGAATAATGGGGTGATAAGATTCTTATGATTGATCTTGACGAAGAATTTATTCCCGGCAAAACGGTCGTGAATGCTGAAGTATTTAGCCGCAAACTTCACTACCGGATGGCTCTCGGTTTCTATCTTCTCTTCATCATTTCTATTGACAAACATGCGGATGCCTGTAAAGATTAAAAAGGCTGCAAACAGGTATAGAATCCATGAAAACTTAACAATTAAAAAGGCACCCGTAAAGATAAAGATAAACCTGAACACTACAGCTCCTAATATTCCCCAAAAGAGCACCCGGTGATATAATCTTTTATCTACGTTGAAGGCAGTAAAGATAAGGATGATAACAAAGAGATTGTCCATCGAGAGGGCTTCTTCAATAACATATCCGGTAAGGAATTCAAGTGATAATTCATGGCGGTAGTTTTGTATGCTTCGGGCATAATCGTTTTCAACAACCGCAACATTCTGTGCGTATTTTGTGATATGATATTTCATCCCTTCCATATCTGAAATGCCATGAATATTCTCTCCAAAGAAATTCAGGAAAAGATAGAAAAGGAATGCAAGTGAAATCCATACAGCCGTCTTGATGGCGGCATGTTTGGATGCAATGATTCGGTCGTGCTTATTGAAGATTCCTAAATCTACAAACAGTGCAAGACAGATGAAGATCAGGAAGAAACAAAAGTAATAGAACTCGCCATTATTCATGGTGGCAAAGATATTACTTGGTGAATTAAGAATCTTTACTGATTAAAAACGATAAAGAATACTTTATTCCTAGACTTATGATTCTATCATAGGCTCGGAGGAAAAGAACTAATAGATATTTGCGCTTTACCCATAAATAATAGATATTTGCGCCTTAATAAACAAATAAGACATTTACAAATGATGACATTTAAGATAAAAGAGTATTCAATACTCAAAACCATTGTTATGATAAGCCTGATACTCTTTTTTGCCCCAATGATTGTTCTATCGCAAGAGACTCAAATCAATAGCCAAGCCGTAGCCAAAGACATTAAAGGCAAACGAAAAGGCGAATTTTATGTCTCCTGGGGCTATAATACCGAATGGTACACTCACACTAATATTCATGTCAACCAACCAGCCTTGAATAGTAATTATACCCTTGAAGATATTGTAGGGCATGACCATCAGTTATGGAATACAGGAATATTTAATAAAGCGATTACCATTCCACAATTCAGTTGCCGTGCCGGGTATTTTTTTAATGATGCCAAAGATTTGGGGATAGAATTAAACTATGACCACTGCAAATTCATTGTTGTAGATGGTCAGACTGCCCACATGGTGGGGACTTTCAGAGGCAAAGCCGTAGATACTAACTTTGTTTTTGCCTGGCCCCACAATCAATATTTCTTGAATAATGGAGCTAATTTCATCTTGGTAAATCTTGTAAAACGTATGCATATAATTAAAGATAAAAACGAATATATCAAAGTTGATGCCTTGGGCAAAGTGGGCTTCGGACCTACCTTTCCTCATGTTCAAAATACTTTATTTGATTTATCCAATAAAGGACATTTTCAAGTAGGAGGGTTTAATGAAGGTCTGGAAGCTGGGATAAAAATTACTTTCTTCAAATATATCTATATCGAATACACCAACAAATTAGATTGGGCGGATTATTATGGTTTGCGATTATCCACAGGCACTTCACATCAGGCTTTCGGAACGTATGAGATGATTGGAAATATTGGAATTACATTCCCGATGGGACCAAGAGTGAAGAGCAATTAATGATGTGAGAAGACCTTCTTGATCCATCTCGGAAGAATTATAGCTCCGATAAGGATATAAGGATAATAACTCACCAAACGCCAGATAAAACCTAAGGTAGAGGCGAATCCTGCCGGAATAAATTCTCCAAGAAAATCATTGAAGATAAACTCTGCAACCCCACTCCCACCAGGTGTCGGGCTTGCCAGCATAATAATTCCCATAACGACTTGTCTTGCATAAAGCACGAAGTTATCAATAGGAATCAACTGGTGAGTGGAAGTTATTAACTGATCGAATTTTACATCATGGAAAGCGATGATGATGCAATTCACGATCGAGAAACGAGCAGTCCAGGTGATGAATGTGGTGATGAATCCATTAAACCAAAACCAGAAATGCTTTGTCTTTAATTCATCGGATGCTACCATCAATTGATTGCCCGTTTCCATGGCACCGGGCTTCCATCTCTTGAGGAACGGCAGGGAAAATACCTTTACTAATAATTTCTTTACTGATCTTGGATTGATGAATAAAGCGTAAGCAATTAGCAATTTATAAGCAAGGATGCAGAAATAAACCAGCCAGAAGAAATAGTATAAACCCTTGCCGAATGTAAGCGATTGGATGGTATCAGGATTAACATTGGAAAAGAGTTTATCCTTCCCTGCCATCCAATAAACTGTGGGTGCAACGATTGCGAAAAACAATCCGTCAAGAAACGAACTAAGCATCACTGCAGTGATACTTTTCCCCATATTCACTTTTTCTCTATTGAGGATGAAGACCGCGAAAACAAAGCCGCCGCCAAGCAATGCAGGCATCACCGCTGATGCAAATTCCCAAAGCATTATTACCGAGAAACTTGCTGCCCATGTGATTTCATATTCCGTCAGAACACGGATCCTGACCATGTAAAAGAAATCCCGAACTACCATGCTCAAGAAGGTGATAAATAACCAGAATGTCGAATACCAAGTCCAGTTGATGGAAGCGATAGTATCTTTATAAGTTACCTTGATGAAATCCCCGTTTGGAGAAGGAAAGAATTCATCCACTTGCTGATGCCCGTCTTTGTTCAAATCTCTCCATTCATACTGACCCTTTCCCGGGTCCGATCTGATGAAGATGGGCTTCGAGAACCCTGATATAATCAACCATGCAGTAACTCCAAGACCTATGAATATGGGGAGCATGATGCGCCTCATCCGGAAGGTCTTTAGAATATCTTTGGGCTGTAATTCCATCTTTTGGGAAATTATGAATTATAAATTGTGAATTATAAATTGTGGAAGAGTTTGAGTAGTAAAACGTTGAATGGATTTGGCAGTAATTGAATTCATAATTTATAATTCATAATTTATAATTCCAGATGTCAGCCAAAAGTTATTAAACCCCGTCCCGAGGATTAATTTGATAATCCTTTCCTGTAGCATTTCGAGGATAGCAAGGAAGTTAAAGATAGCTTGAATGCGGTCTTTGCTTTCCAATAAAATATCTACAAAAGAAACTTTTTCGTGCTTGCGAATCTTCTCCATGATATAACTCCTTTGCCCTTCCATTGTGTAAAGCGGGGCATTCACATTATGAACCGGTCTTTCAAGATTGGTCTTGAATCGTTCCATGACTTTCTCGAATGTCGCCATCAGTTTAAACATGGTCAAGGTATTTAATTCTTCCGCAAAAGGACTATCGGCAATGACATTTTCCAATTCAAATTTGATATTTCCCCTGGTATATTTCATCATCCTTTCTTCTTCCAGCAACTTAAAATCTTCGGAAACAGTCTTGAATCTTTTATAAGCGATAAGTTGTTCGATAAGGTCGGTACGCGGGTCAATACCTTCCTCCAAACCCGCTTCATACCTGGGCAGCAGCATCTTCGCCTTGATGCTCATCAGGGTGGCGGCAACAAGAATAAATTCACTTGCCACCTCGATATTCAAGGTCTTCATCAGATGAATATAGTTGAGGAAATCATTGGTGATTTTAGCTATCGGGATATTCTGAATATCCAATTCATCGCGCTCGATGAAGAACAGGAGCAAGTCAAAGGGTCCCTCGAATTGAGGAAGTTTTATTTCAAAGTTTTGTACGGTATTGTTCATAGTGTATAAGTTAGCAAAGAAACTAAAAAAATCGTTAATCAGAAACGATTTGTAGTTTTGCCGGGGATAATAATTAACGATTTATTAAAAACGAATGCCGATTTATGTCAAGAATTAAAGTTGATCTGCACGATATTTACAATGACAGCAAAGCCATAGATAAGGCATTGGAAGCAGCCTTTGAAGAGGCTATTGACAAAAAGATTCGCGAGATAGAAATCATTCCCGGCAAAGGCAGCGGGGCATTGCGAAAAAAGGTGAACAGGTTCCTTCAGATGCCTCATATCAAGCCGCTTTATCACAGGATAGAGAATGACAGCAAGAACTTCGGGCGGTTATTTGTTTACTTTAAATTCCCGAAATAAAATTAACACCAGGAGCTAAAATTTAATCATTACGCAACAGTATCTTCAGTTATGAGTTATGAAGGATGAGTTATGAGTTTTTACACACAACTCATAACTATCCTCGTCTTGTTGTTGCGCCTCAAAAAAGTCGCAATCACAAGACGATGAAAAAAACCCTTAAATAGGTTTTAATACTCTGCAACCCTTTTTTAATCTCACCAGACTCTGTTTCATTTTCTCCAAAATCACTTACCATAATTCCAAACTCTCCTTCAATATCTGAAAACTCCCTTTCAGTTTCTCCAAAATCCTCTTCTCCTTCAATAGAATCATAGTTCAGACTTTAAGAATCAAAGTCCATTTTCCTAAAATCAAAGACAATCCGTACAAAGTCTGTTTCAATCCGCGACCTCCAAGAGTCAATAATCGCCTCCCCGAAGTCAATCCGCGACTCCCAAGAGTCAATAATCGCCTCCCCGAAGTCAATCCGCGACCTCCAAGAGTCAATAATCGCCTCCCCGAAGTCAATCCGCGACTCCCAAGAGTCAATAATCGCCTCCCCGAAGTCAATAATCGTCTCCCCGAAGTCAATCTGCGACAAGTCTGTTTCAATCCTGAAGCACTCATTTCGCCAATTACATTGATTATCAAGTCATCCCAAACTTTACCAAAGTTCTAAACTTTG
>JABDAW010000084.1 GCA_013288905.1 Bacteroidota bacterium
AAGCTGGGGGAATATTTGGATAAGGATGAGACTTCCTCTATAACACTGAGTTTGGAACTCTATTTTTTCCTGTAATATAAGGTAGAACAGTTTGTAGCTCTAAAGATATTCCTTGCTTCTTTAATAATGTCTTCTTTGGTAACTGCAAAGAAATAATCTATCTCATGATTGATATTATCTGCATTTCCAAGAAGTTCCCAAACTGCAAGATTCAAGGCTCTGTCAGCAATATTCATTTCGCCGAAAAGAAGGGTAGATTCTAATTTATTCTTAACCTTGGTCAGCTCATCATCAGAGATGCCATTGGCGATTAATTTATCCAATTCATTAACGATTCCAGCCTCGGCATCTTCCATTGTAACCCCTTTATTAATCTTCCCTTCGACAATCACCATACCCTTATCCAAATCTCCTGTGGTATAACAATTTATTTGGCTAAAAAGTTTTTGCTCCTTCACCAACGAAATATATAATCGCGACGATTGACCCCTCGAAAGTATATCACAAAGCAATTCGGTGGCATAGTATTCCTTGTCAAGCCTCGAGCAACAATGGTATGCCTTATATATAGCATCACAAGGAACTTTGCGGGTCACCTCAAGCGTTCTTGCCTCCTCCTGAATTGGTTCTTGCGGAAGATCCTTGTGAATGACATTGCCTTTCGGAATAGGCGCAAACCACTTGTCACAAAGGCGTTTCACTTCATCTGTAGTAATGTTGCCGGCAACAACAAGAATGGCATTGTCAGGACAATAATACTGTTTAAAGAAAGCCTTCACATCATCAAGAGTAGCATTTTGAATATGAGATATTTCCTTCCCGATCGTTGACCAGGAATAAGGATGAACTTTATATGCCAAAGGACGCAATAAAAGATATACATCGCCAAAAGGTTGGTTGAGGTAACGTTGATTGAACTCCTCAATTACTACGCTTCTCTGAACATCAAGGCTCTTGGGCGAGAAGGCAAGATTCAGCATTCTGTCGGACTCCAGCCAGAAGCCGGTTTCGATGTTATTAGCTGGCAAAGTGAGGTAATAATCGGTCATATCATTGCTCGTAAAGGCGTTATTATCACCACCGGCACGCTGCAATGGTTCATCATAACTTGGAATATTAACCGAACCACCAAACATAAGGTGTTCAAATAGGTGGGCGAAGCCGGTTTTGTTGGGGTCTTCAACTCTTGCACCCACATTATAAAGGATATTCATGGACACAAGTTGTGTAGAAGTATCTTGGTGGACTATTACTTTCAGCCCGTTGTTTAAAGTGAATTTATCAAAATTAATCATCGTATTTATAATCAGCTATTCTTTGAATGAGGGCGCAAAATTAGCATTTAAAAGGACTTCGGGGCTTAATAATTTCTAAAAGCTTAGACTTAATCCAAGGCTTGGCAGAAATGGCAACTGGTTAATTCGCTGATTGGTAATTCGATTATAATAAAAGATATTTGCTCTGTCAAGAATATTAATGGCACTAAAATTTGCTTCTAAAGTTGAGCGTTTTGAAAGAACCCATTTCTTGTTTGCAGATACATCAATACGATTGTAAGCAGGTAATCTTCCTTGATCAAGTCCAGCATAAGCAATTGCAAAATTTCCATTTGCAGTTGTATAATTAGTGTTGATCCCTTTGTCAAAAGGTATCTGCTCATAATATCCTTGTGATTGCGTGAAAGGAAAACCGGAGCCATAATTCCACCTGACATCCACTGTCCAATCCAGCTTCTTTCCAAAGTTGTAGGCAGTGACAAGATTTATGCTGCTGGTCCTGTCCCACACTGGCGAATAGGTTTGCATTCCATCATTTCTTACATTATATCCATAATCATAAACCATCCAGATATAGAGACGTTTGTAGTCATATTTTAAAAGAAAATCTATACCTTTTGCTATCCCGTCTTCAAGGATGAAGTCTTTTTTTAGCAAGTCATTATATGCAGCATTTTCGCCATCATCGGCATAGATTTTATAGGGATTAATTTCTTCAACCTGGTAGAAGTCTTTTATATAACCTTCTACATTCAGATTAAAATGATTGGGCAAATCCCATTCAAAGCCAAAGATGGCATGACGCGCTTTTTGCAATTCAGAAGTTACAGGTGAACCATTAAAGTTGGATTGAAGATTTTGACTACCTGTAAGGAAACCATAGAATAGATTGACAACATCCTGTTCTGATGAAGTGCTGACAAGATTTTGGGAGTAATATCCACCGGAAAATTTCAGACGGAATTTATCAGAAACATTATACTTCAATCCTAAGCGTGGCTCTGGAGTAGTTTCCCCTAAAGAACCATAAACACTAAGCCTGAATCCGGGTTCCATTACAAAATTCCCTATAATCTTTTTGTATTTAAGATAGCCTTCAAATTCAGTAGAGTTTCCGGTTTCAGTAATTTCAAGATTGCTTGGATTAAAAAAGTCCAAATTAGTCTGTGTGCCTGATGCAGACAAGCCATATTTAAGTTCGTCTTTGTCTATGTAATAGGTAAAATTCAAACCAAGATTAAAGCTGCTGATACCACTGTTGCGAGGTTCATTATCGGGTTCATTGATTGCGATATTGTAGTTACTATAAGCGAATACGCCATCAATAATAACATCAGATCCGGAGGGGACAAGAACAAAGTTTGAACCAGCCCCATACGAATGCCAATTCAAAGTATAGAGGTTTGGAAAATTTACATAATCATTAAAATTAAATCCGAAGAAATTAACCTTGCTCCCATTTGCACTTGTCATAGAAATTTTACCGTACAAATCCAGGAAATTATATGGAAGTTTTGTGGTATCAAGTCCTTTGTATATGGTTTGAGAAGTTTGCTGGAGATAAGAAGTACGGGCAGAAAGTAAAAATGAGGTAGAACCATCATTTTCAGTTGCCGCTTTTGAAATGGGACCCTCAAGATTGACACTGGAAGTAAATGGACTCACTGCCACCTTGCCACTCAAATATTTACTGTTTCCATCACGGGTGGTAATATCCATGACAGATGAAATCCGTCCACCATATTCGGCATTAAAACCACCGGTGTAAACATCAGCTTTTTGGATAATTTCAGGATCAAAAACCGAAAACAATCCTATAGAATGAAAGGGATTGAAGATAGTCATTCCATCTAATAAGACTAAGTTTTGAATTGGTGTTCCGCCTCTGATATAGAGCTGTCCTCCCTGATCGCCAGTAGAAATAATTCCGGGAACTACTTGCAAATATTGTGCGAGATCAGGCTCTCCGCCTATGGAGGGAATCATCTTTAAATCAGCAGGAGTTATTTTTGTAACTCCAACCTGAACAACAGTTTTATCCGCTTCTTTTTTAGCAGAAACTTCCACTGTTTTCAGTCCGATTGAACCTTTTGTAAGCAGCAATTTTTTATTAAGAATTTCATCCGCCTTCAGCGTAATTGGTAAAATCAAGGAATCATAACCAAGGCAGGTAACCACTAAAGTATAATCTCCCGGCGGAACCTTAGAAATACTATACAATCCCTCGCCATTTGTGGTGGAGCCGAAAGCAGTGCCTTTGAGTATTACATTCGTAAAAAGGATAGTCTCACCGGTTTCTTTATCATATACGAAGCCCCTGACAGTAGCAGTTTGGGCATGAGAAATAACTGTGGTTAAGATAAAAAGTGAAAAGATAAAACTATAAAAAAGGACTTTCTTTAAAGACATAATCATTATTATTTAGGCGGGCGAAAGTAAATAAAATCGTTGACATAAAGATAGGCTTATTGCAAATTAACTAATGTATTTTTATTGCTTCTGATAAAAATATTCCTAAGGGGTCAATATATATAGAAATAAATTTCGATGCTTTCATTATTTCGCTTTAACTATCAGGGGCACTTTTTTTGATTTGTTTTAATAAATGGCTGTATGCTTTATTTAGGACTATGCTGTATGATTTGCCTTCGAATAGTTCTGATTCATTGGTTTGCTTATCAGTAAGAACTAAAATGAATTGTTCATCGTCATTTCTATCAAGTGAGATGGTATATTTAATGAGGAGTGTTTTTAGTTTGGTGGTGTTTCTCATTGGGATTTATTTTATATTGATTGGTTAACCTTGCAACCAGACAGGAGCCGAAAAGGCACCTGTCCGGTTGTATGGGCATTGTCTTTTGTTATTTTCATGATGGGTTTCTTAATTCGTTATTATTAATTCCTAATTGACTATGAACTTCCCTCTATATGTTTCTTTTTCTGATGTTATCTGATAGAAATAAACTCCTTCACTCCACTTGGAGACATCTATTTTTGTATCATTGGATGTAACACTTTCTTTATAAATTTCTCTTCCGAATACATCAATAATTCGTAATTCGTAATTCACAATTCCTGATTGATTAAAGTGGAGGGTTATTGTTGAATTGGTGGGGTTGGGATAAATTGAGATTCCGTTTGAAGAGTTTACCTCATTTATTCCCGTAGTTATCGAATCTGGAAATAATTTTACTACCCAATAATCATAATTTGCAGTTGTACCATGATGTCCAGTAACATCTCCATCATCCGATACAGAAGCACCTGCAATTAAAAAACTACCATCATTTGAGGAACATCCAGCATAGGCATATTCTGTTTGAGAACCGCCAAGACATTTTTCCCATAACATACTTCCTTGCGAATTTATTTTTATGACCCAGTAATCAAGGTTGCCTGATCCATGGTTACCTGTTACCTCTCCATCATAACTTTGAGTATATCCTCCTATATAATAGCTTGCATCTGAATTCTGAACTATTGAAGTAGCTATATCTTCCCCGCTTCCTCCGTAAGATTTTTGCCACTGAATAATACCTCCGGAATCAATTTTCACAATCCAATAATCTCCATTTCCATAACTGTTTGTAATATCTCCATCTGATGAATAAGATACTCCTGCTAAAGCATAGCCTCCATCATTAGTTATAATTACCTTTTGTAGCAAATCATCGGCACTGCCACCGTAACATTTAGACCATTGAATAGTCCCTATTGAATCTATTTTTACTACCCAATAATCATATCCGCCATGATTCCCGACAACCTCACTATCAACTGAACTTGCAGAACATGCAAGAATATATCCTCCATCTATTGTTTGGTGAACATCCATAGCACCATCCACTTCACTGCCGCCATAACATTTAGTCCATTGTATTGCCCCAGTATCATTTGTTTTCACTACCCACGCATTCCATGCTCCATAATTTCCTACTACATCTCCATCTGTAGATTCTGACGCTCCAACGATCATAAAACCACCATCATTAGTTTGTATAACAGAGCGAGCATCATCATTTAAACTTCCTCCATAACACTTTCCCCATTGAAAAACACCAGAATCATTTATTTTTACTAACCAGTAATCATCGTACATAGAATGTATTCCAATTACCTCATCATCGTTTGAACCAGTATAACCACCGATAACATAGCCACTATCTCTTGTTTGAATAATAGAATTTGCAACTTCGTTATCAGAACCTCCATAACTATTTTCCCATTGGATAACTCCTTGACTGTCTAATTTTACTACCCAATAATCATTTTCACCATGATTATTTGTAACATCATCATCTGTAGATTTTGAATATCCTGCAACAATATATCCGCCATCATTTGTCTGAATGATAGAATTCGCTAAATCCGCTAAACTGCCTCCATAGGATTGTTCCCATTGAATCGTAGGCTGTGCAATACAGTGATTAATGAATAATGAACATTGAATAATAATTAATAGTAATATATTTTTCATTTTTTTCTTCATTTATGCCCCTCTCTCCCGCTTTGTTCGTAACTTATCAGCAAGAGGGAGGGGCAAGAAGGATTATCTTGAATTATCTTAAAATGGTTATTCTATTTCTTGTTAATATTCCGTCTGTTGTTACCATTTGCCAATAATACATTTCGCTTTCTAAATTTGATAAATTTATACTTTGTACCTAACACCTGAAAGGTATAGGTTCGAATATCGTATATCCTTTCAGGTTTTTCTCCTGAAAGGTTTTGACTTCTTGCGAACTGAAATCTTATCTCCTCAAAAAACAAAGAAAAAATCCTAAAAAAATTTGTAAAGTCAGAATTCCTTTTTTGGAAAAAAGAAGAGAAAAGTGTCTCTAAAATTCTATAAAGAAAGAAGAAAATAAAGGATAAGATGCTTTTGTAATCTGTTGGTAGTGTATTCATGTTTGTCTTGATTATCGCGGGTTTTGGTAGTATGTATGTTTTAGTTTTTGTATTTCCCTAATCCATGTTTATATAATCTGTAAATCCTTCTTTTTATTTTAACGGAACAAAATTACGAAACAAAACAATACCAAACAAATTATTTGTTAAAAAATTTATTAACAGTCCTTAAAAGTTCGCATATCCATTTTTGATTTTTCATGCTTCTTTCCCATTGTTTCAAAGGCGTGTATTCTCCTAAATCCTTTCGACTTATGCGTTTCTAAAGAGCAACAAATTGTATATAGAATGTGTCATGCCGTATATAAATTGTCTTGCCATCTATGTAGAAAGTCGGATTCTTTACATAAAAATTCCGATTCTTTACATAGAAAATGGCATTCCTTACATAGAAAGCACAATATTTTATGTAAAGAATCGGACACTTTACATAGAATGTCGGATTATTTATATAAGTGGAACCATACTTTACATTCGGCATGGAGCATTATATATACATTTTTGGTCGAAGTCATGTCACAAAAGCATTTTGTTTTAAGAGCTTGTATTGATATTCAATGATATATCAATATATTCACTACCCTAAATTTTTGAAAATAGAAGCTTTTCAGGTCATTTATTGACCCCATAAGAATAGTTTTTCCTGCTTATATTAGACCCACTTCCTAATTTTTGAGATACTAGAACTCATCGGAAAATAAAAAAGAGGGGAACGCAGATGATGCAGATTGTTTATGATTAGATATGATTTCTTATTAAAGTAAAGTAATCTTATCTATCATAAACAATCTGCATCTTCTGCGTTCCTATTTCCGAAGAAGTCTATTCTTGTATTTTTCTTAAGGTATTCATTATTGTTTTTAACGGTCCATCGGTGAGGTTGAAATAAAAATCGTAGAGGAAAGTTTTGACTTATTCATCAATTTGCTCTGTGGTGAAATGATCTTTGCCGGATATATTTTGGGTGTATAATTTAGTTGGTGTCTTTTTTTTGAATTATTTCTTGGGTGATTGACAAATTATTAACAAAGAGGCAGTAAAAGGTACCGTTTTTATTATTTCAGATAATTCCAGATTTTTAGTAATATTGCATCCACAAATAAAGGAATAAGAAAGATGAAAGAATTCATGTTATACATCCGCAATGAAAAGGATAATTTTTCGAAGCTAAATCCTGATGAGCAACAAGAGTTTCTCAAGAAATGTGAGACTTATATTGGCAATCTTAAAAAGGAAGGAAAGTTGATTGCTGCACAACCTTTGGTGAGGGAAGGAGTAATAATTTCCGGCAAAGAGGGTGCATGGAAAGAAGTGCCATTTAATGAAAGCAATAAAGTCCATGTGGGTTATTATCATATTTTTGCCAACGACCATGATGATGCCGTTTCGATTGCAAAAGGTAATCCAGAATTTGAATATGGGTCATCGGCAAGGATAGAAGTGCGTCCTGTAAAAACAAAGGAAGTAACTACAGGATTTGTTTATCCAAAATCGTAAATACTGAATTAAAATTTTTGTAATCAAATTTTTTATTATGAATACAGCAAAAAAATTTAGTTGGTTATTGATTTTCTTAATCCTTAATAACTTCGCAAGTGCCCAGGTTATGGATGAAGGCAATGCTTTGAGAGCCTTGATAGACAATGCAACTAAACATCATTTAGAAAAGTCTATGACTGGCGATACCATCCATGTGAGTAGCTATGTGATTTATATAGATACAGTGCGCTTTGCCGATTCTTCTATTTGGGGGCATACTAATCTTGAGGTCGTTTCGAGGATGAATTCTGTCAATATTATCAGCTTGAGTTTGCTGCGGATGACGATAGATTCCATCTCTTCAAATTCCATTCCGATGACTTATTATTATAATGATACCGCATTAATCATTACTTCACCGGATACCCTGAATACAGGGGATTCCATTGGTATGAAAATTTATTATCATGGACATCCCAAAGAAGATGCTTCGGGATGGGGAGGCTTCTATTGGAGCGGTACCTATGCTTTCAATCTTGGAGTAGGGTTTGATGCCATTCCACATAATTATGGCAGGGTATGGTTCCCATGTATTGATGAATTCACCGACAAATCTTTGTTTGAATATTATATAACTACTCCCCCTAATGATAAAGATTTCTCTAATGGTTTGTTGATTGGTGTTGTTACAAATCCTGATTCTACTAAAACCTGGCATTGGAAATTAGATGAACCTATCCCGTCATATCTTGCTTGCATGAATGTTGCTCCCTTCTATACCTTGCAAAGAACAGTTGCCGGATTCCCTGTAGAATGGGCATGTCTGGCTACCGATACTAATCATACCTTATCAACATTTACTCATCTTAGCAATGCTTTAATCAATGATACTGCAAGCTGGGGTCCCTATCGCTGGGAGAAGGTAGGATATACCGAAATCCCCTTCAACTCTGGTGCTATGGAACACGCAACCGCTATCAGCATCGGTAAAGTGTTTGTTGATGGAACTTTAAACTACGAAACCCTCTGGGCGCATGAGCTTTCT
Source organism: Bacteroidota bacterium (assembly GCA_013288905.1). GTDB lineage: Bacteria > Bacteroidota > Bacteroidia > AKYH767-A > JABDAW01 > JABDAW01. The sequence continues at coordinate 8,710 of JABDAW010000084.1, forward strand.
CATCATTGGTTCGGCGATTTGGTTACCTGTAAATCCGCTGAAGAAATGTACCTCAATGAAGGCTGGGCTCATTTCAATGAAGCCTTTTTTACACAGGCAGTCTATGGTGATGTTGCTTATAAAAACTGGATAAGAACCAATCATCATACTGCCTTGCAATTTGCTAATTATATTGACAGTGGTTATTGGGCATTGTTCAACGTTCCTCAAAGCTGTACTTATGGCACTACGGTTTATGATAAGGGAGCTGATATTATTCGCACCATAAGAAGTTATATGGGTGATTCCGCATTCTTTCCTGCTGTCAAAGGATACTTGAATGACCTGGCTTTTGGTAATGCAGATTCATACAATTTCCGAGATGAATTATCAATGCATTCTTCTATCAACATGAACCAGTTTTTCAATGACTGGATATTCAGTCCCGGATTTCCTCATTTCTCGATTGATTCTGTAATTTCGGTTTCTGATTCAGGTAATTTTAATGTAACAGTTTACACGCGTCAGAGGGAGCATGGCAATCCTAATCATATCTACAAGATGCCTGTGGATATTACCTTTGCTGATGAAACAGGTGATTCAATTGTAGCTTCGATTGTCATTGACAACTTACTTAATTCTTTCCAATTCTCATTACCTTTTAATCCTACCTGGACAGCTTTAGATCGTAATGAAAAGATTGCCCAGGCAGTGGTAAGTTACGAAATACCAATCACTGCTTCGGGCAACTTTACATTTTCTGAAACAAATTCTTCTCTTATTGCTGCAAACCTTGGTACAGGCGCGAACAGGATAAGGATTGAACACAATTATTGTACTCCTGATGGCTTCAAAGGAAGTAATCATGGCATCGTCGTTTCCAACTATCATTACTACAAAGTTGATGGTGTTTTTTCACCTGGTTTTGTCGGAAAAGTAACCTTCATCTATAACGGCAGTAACAGCACTACTTCAGGATTTTTAGACAATAATTTAATTACAGGAATTGAAGATAGCCTGGTTCTTTTGTATCGTTCAGGAACTGCTGACGACTGGCATGTAGTTTCAGATTATGTGATTAACTATGGAGGAAATCATACAGACAAAATCGGAAGTATTACCGTAGATACTGTGCTTAAAGGGGAATATGTTTTCGGGTATTATAATCTTCTTGCTGCTGGAGTTCCTGAAGTTCAAAAGAATTTACTTCATTCTCTGAATGTTTTTCCCAACCCGAATTCAGGGATTGTAAATATCTCTTTTCATTTGAATAATGGCGAACAAGGCATCATCAAAATAACTGATATCAAAGGGAAATTGATCTATTCAAATGTTGTTAATTCTTCTAATGACTCTTTGATTTATGATGCGTCCAAAAACCCTTCTGGAAATTATTTCGTATCTCTTGAAGTAAAAGGAAAGCAAATTCAAACAACTAAGTTTATTCTGAATCATGAGTAAAAGAGGTATAAGGTATAGGGGTATATAGGTATAGGGGTATAGAGGTATAGAGGTATAAGGTAATATAGGTATAAGGTATATAGGTATAAGGTATATAGGTATAAAAGTATAATTAAATATAAGGCTATTATGAAAGAATCAAAATCAATATTCCAACACAAATTATCTCTTAATTCCCCTATACCTTTATACCCTTATACCCTTATACCTCTATACCCCTATACCTTATACCTCTATACCCTATTCCTTTTTCTCACCCTCATTTCCTGCGGGCAATCACCTTCCAAACAAATAAATTCCAATAATATTAAAACAAAAAGACTTATGACAAATCCCGATACTGCGACATTCGCAATGGGTTGCTTCTGGTGTTCCGAAGCCATCTTTCAAGACCTAAAAGGTGTTATCTCCGTCCAATCCGGCTATGCTGGCGGCACGGTCAAAAATCCTTCTTACAGAGAAGTTTGCACCGGTACTACAGGTCATGCAGAAGCCATCCAGGTGGTCTATGATACCACCAAAATCACTTATCCCGAACTCCTCGAAGTCTTCTGGGCATCTCATGATCCTACTACTTTGAATCGTCAGGGTGCCGATGAAGGAACCCAATACCGTTCGGGAGTATTCTATCATTCCGAGCAGCAAAAAGAATTGGCGGAAGCTTATAAAAAGAAACTCGAAAAGGAAAAGGTTTATGACAACCCTATTGTTACCGAAATCACTCCCTTCACCAACTTCTATAAAGCCGAAAACTATCATCAGGATTACTTCAATCTTCATGGCGAAGAACCTTATTGCACCCATGTCATCGCCCCGAAGGTGGAGAAATTCAAGAAGGTGTTTAAAGATAAGTTGAAATAACAGGCTTCTCATAACTCCTTCACGAACTTCCCGCGTGCAATGTCGGTATTGCTCCTTACCTCATAGAAATAAATCCCTGCTCTCCAGGTGGAAATAGAAATTGTATTATCAATGCCGGTAAGCATTTCTTTATAGACTTCTGTGCCGAGAAGGTCGGTGATAAGCAAGGTTTCTGGGGAGGTGCAGGTGCTGTGGTGAATGTTGAGAAGGGTGGTGGCGGGATTGGGGTAAACAATTATTATGTTTTCGTCTGAAAATATATTGGGTATCCCATTTGAAAACCCTGTAAATTTCGCAATAAAAAATATCGCTGTATCATTTCCATCTGCTGCAATATTATATGGATTAGTCAAGCTAAAGGGAGGCATGAATAAAGAATCGTAATCAAAAGAATAAGAAACAAAAACATCATTATTAATTCCTGCTTTTATTAGACCATCTGTACCTCCTGTTCCTATTACTTGTCCTGAAGAACCAATATTCTCTGCTGATATTAACCCACCATTTCCATCGAATTTTG
>JABDAW010000085.1 GCA_013288905.1 Bacteroidota bacterium
ATCTTATTGGAAAGGATCTGAATTTATCCTTATCAGACATTATTTCATCAGTCAAAAATAGTCCTCATTCCACCATCTTTGTAACTGATTTTAATGATAGGAAGTTCTTCCTCAAACACTTTTTTGGCGGTGCATTCATAGCTATAGCGATGACAGGATTGGATCAAGAGATGATGCAGAAAAATATCTCCTGCAAGACCATCAAAGAATCTCAAAAGAATATGTTCACCTTTAGCACCATTCTTCTCTTTGTGAATATTCTTTTTCTTGGTCTTGGAGTTCTATTATATAATTATGCAGCAGCCAAGAACATCCCAATCCCTGCACATACCGATGATTTATTCCCAACCATTGCCTTACATTTTCTGGGACCAATAGCAGGATTATTTTTTATTATTGGTTTGATATCCGCAGCCTTCCCCAGTGCTGATGGTGCATTGACTGCATTGACAACTTCTTTTTGCATTGATTTTATTGGAATAAAAGATAGAAACTGGTCAGAAAGGAAGCAAATAAAAACCCGGTACATGGTTCATGTTTCTTTTGCGGTAATCCTTCTTGCTGTAATCGTTTATTTCAAGACCGCCATCAGCGAATCCGTCCTTACGCAGCTCTTCGTTATCGCCAATTATACTTATGGACCCCTGCTTGGGCTTTTCACTTTTGGGCTCTTCACAAGGCTACAGGTAAAAGACAGATTTGTGCCTCTCATCGCTGTATTCCCTCCTGTTATTTGTTATTTATTGAATACTTACAGCAAAGACATTTTTGCCAATTACCAATTTGGATTTGAGATGCTTATCATAAATGGATTTCTAACTTTCATGGGACTTCTTATGATCTCAAAATACATAAATGGAATCACAGAACATTAAAAGTAACGAAGATTCTGTATATTTGCGCCTTATAAATAATAAAAACTATTAACGTTATGACAAAGCAAGAACTATTAAAAGAACCGATCAAACACATTGACATCAAGAAACACAATGTGGTGCCGATGATTGATGAGATGAATGAAATGGCTTTCCAGGCAAGGAACCTATCCCGTGCCGCAAGGATATTCAACATGATGCAGGAGGAAAAAGAATGTGGTATATACCTCACTCTTGCAGGCTCTTTGATTTCGGCAGGATTGAAGCAAGTCGTTACTGATTTGGTACAGAATAATATGGTAGATTGTATTGTTTCTACCGGTGCGAATATTGTAGATCAGGACTTCTTTGAAGCTCTTGGATTTAAACATTATAAAGGTTCCCAATTCGCCGATGATACCATGCTTCGCGAGTTGATGATAGACAGGATTTATGATACTTATATTGATGAAGAAGAATTAAGAATATGTGATGAAGTGATTGGAAAGATTGCAGACTCATTGCAGCATCGTCCTTATTCTTCCAGAGAATTCATCCTTGAGATGGGGAGATATTTGGATGACAACAATCAATATGCCGAGTCTCGCAAAGACTCCATAGTTTGGAATTGTTTCAAGAAAGGAATTCCGATTTTTGTTCCTGCGTTCTCTGATTGTTCTGCCGGTTTTGGAATGGTTCATCACCAATATCACAATCCTGATTCTCATGTTTCGATAGATTCTGCAAAGGACTTTTTAGAGATTACAAAACTCAAAATTCATAATCCCGAGAGCGGCATATTTATGATAGGTGGCGGAGTTCCCAAGAACTTTGTGCAGGACATTGTGGTAGCTACCGAAATCCTTAATCTCGATTGCCCGATGCATAAATATGCTGTCCAGATAACTGTTGCTGATGAACGCGATGGCGCCCTTTCAGGTTCTACCTTGAAGGAGGCAAGTTCATGGGGCAAGGTAGATGTCATCAATGAGCAAATGGTCTTTGCCGAAGCCACTATCGCTATGCCTTTGATAGCAGGATATGCCTATCACAAAGGAGCCTACAAGAACAGAAGCGAGAAGCGTTTCAATGATGTCTTGGTAAAGACGACGGTAGAAGTTTAATCTAACCATAATATCCTCCATCATCGTCGTGTTGCAGCCCGCAAAAGCGGAGCTATCACACGACGATGAAAGAAACAAAAACTTCGTTCCGGCAACGTCCCCCTCTCCTTGGGAGAGGGGCAAGGGGTGAGGCTCCTACAAAAATCATCCTTTTATTGCACCGCCCAAAAAAGGTCGGCATCATAAAAGGAAAACATTAAAAAAACTTAAGCTATGATTTTTTTTTCTTTCATAAATGTTTCGCATTCTTTAGCGAATTCAATATGATGTTTCCATGATGGTGATTCTAATTGATCCTGTCCACCAATATCCTTCCAAAATAATGATTTAGTTTTAGGATCAATGTATATATAGTAAAAATGCCAATGAAATAATCTAATTGCTATTTCATTATCAATGGTACCATTTTTTGCAGAAAAGAATATGATTTCTGAAAGATAAGCAAGAAACCTCATCTTCTCTTCCGGAAGTATTTTATCTACTTCATCTTTCTCAAATGCCATGAAAGTATTAAGAAAATTATTTTCATCCTTTTCATAAAATTTTCTCCAAAGGGAAGACATGTTTGAAATTCTGGTAAATTGAGAATTTTCACGATATTGTTTAATAAGAAAATAACCAAGTATTGCTGGTACAATTATTGGAATAACAATTTTCCAAAAGTCCCAGCTATATAAAAAGCAACAAGTGCAATCCATTTTTAATTCCTAATTCCTAATTGAATCTACGCCCCCTTCACCCTAAACACCTTCACCCTAATCTTCTTCCCACAGGTATTAGTAATCTTAATAATATTCCCACTCCCAGGAATCCCAGCCTTCTTCACAGCCAGCATAGTATTATAAACAAGAGGAGTCCCACCCACAATTGGGCTGGTAACAGTTGGAACAAGTCCGATGGTAGCACTTCCCCCCGCAGTCATCAAAGTAAACTGATTCAAATCCCTCGCCACAGGATTCTTCAGCCAATTAATACTCTGATTAGGCAGTATAGTCCTGTTCACAGGATGCGCAGGACCCTTCGGAGCAACCGTCCCCAGCAAAGCCACAGCCGTAGCCGACTTCTTTAAGTCAGCATTATTATTCTTAGAAGCATAAGCCCTAATCGAACCAATCACCATAGCGCAAGTCTCCAGCAAAGTATCCACCAAAGCCCTGTTACCCACAGTCAAACTATGAATCTCCGTCCTCAAACCAATCTTCACAGTACTCAAATCCCAAGCCAAATCATGAGCCGCAGTAATAGAAGTAATATCCCCACCAGAAAACCCCACAGCAGCCAAAGCAGCCGTATTCCCGCCAGCCCCAATCCTCAATATCATACTCTCATAAGCCAAATGAAAACCACTGATATCAGCCCTCGTAATACAATCCCTGAAAACACCGATACCAAACGAAGCCACACTATCCGTAATCGTCGCCGCCTTCCTGCAAACCCCGATTTTAAACTCCAAATCATCCATGATACTCCGCTCGCTCAACATATAACCCTTCTGCAATTTCGTATCCCCGATACTCAAATTCCTCAACGTCACCGTGCCACTCATCCCGTTCACAGCAGCAATCTGCGGAACAAAAACCAAAGTCTCCCAAGTACCGCCAAGCACAGCATTATAAGCCTTCACACCCGTAGCATTCGCATCCAGCAAACTCTTCACAGCATTCGCAAACAGCACAACATCCTTTAATTGCATAACCTTATATTTATTTTAACGATGCAAAAATAGACAATTAAAAACTCCCCACCTAATTAAATCAGATATATTTTCAATTCCTTCCTGTCGGCTTTTTCTGCCGACAGGTTTTAAATCATTCCAAAAAAGATGAAATTAATAACCACCATCATCATTTTATTGCACCACCCCTATCGGGGAATGGTATCATAAAATGATGAAACAAAAAGTCCCGTTAGGGACGAAATCATAATAGAAAACAAATTCATAAAACCCTCACAAAACCCCGTAGGGGTGGCATATTGGTAACAAATAAGAATGAAACCTGACGGCTGCCCCCTGCTGCCGTAAGGCTTCATTCTTTAGAATATAATGTTCTATTTTATTGGTTCTACTGGGAATTTTGTGGGAGCTATTTCAGCAAACATTTAATCAATGTAATTGTTGGGAATACAACCTTAGTAGAAAAGGATTATCAAGTGATTCAACCTTATTACCTTATTTTTTAAAATAAATAATGTAATAAGGTTTTAATATTAGATGTTATTCTATTTTCTACTAAGGTTAAAAAACAGACTAATGGATTTATCACTTTGTATTTTATTTACCCACAAAATTCCAAGTAGAACCATTTTATTTAAGAACACCTCCATCTCTGTGTGATTTTTTTCCTTCCTTTAATCTGTGGCTATAAACCTATTTTGGGAATGTTAAAACCATTAACTAAAAACCCACATTCTCCAAAAAGTACGATAAACTCCCATTCATGTACGATAAAGTCGGAACATTGCAGAATAAAATCCCCCTCATATAGAATAAAGTCTGTCCCATGTAGAATAAAGCCTCCTTCAAGCAGAATAATCTCCCCTTCAAGTAGAATAAAGTCGGTCTCATGTATAAAGAAATGCTTACCAGCATTGATAATACCATCACTATTTCCACCTGTGCTTGGAATCCTTCCGTTAGTATTTTTAACAATGCGCATTTCTTACCAGCAGGTAGTTATTCAATAACTGTTACAGATGCAAATAATTTTACGGCAACTGTCATTGATATAATTACACAACCTACACAACTAATTCCTGAAGTGTCTACCGCACACGATACAATTTGTGCTGACGGAACAACTAATATTATGGGTAATGCCTATGGCGGTTCTCCATTTTTTTATCCTCATCCGCCTTATAATTATCTTTGGTCAAATGGAGGTCTGTCAATACCATTCCAAATTATAAAATCAAGATATTTTAACAGGAAAGTTGATAAAAATGAATGCTTATGAAATTTTTATTTCATCACCACAATCTTTCCTTTGGAAGAGGCATTGTCGCTGGAGATAATTTCCCAGAAATAAATGCCGCCGCGAAGGTTGGTGAGATTGATATTTTGTGAATCAGTAATGCCAATTAAAATTTGATGATAGACTTCCCTGCCCGTGAAATCTGTAATTGTCAAGGTTCCTTTTCCGGTAGGCAATTGATACACCATGATGAAGTTTCCATCAGAAGGATTCGGATAAATAGCAGCAGAGAAAGTCAGTTGAGGAGCAGCCTTCGGATTCATGGAATTGCCATTTGTCATGCGATGATTGTTATTGCAAGCAACATAATAATCAGGTGCGCCATCGCCGCTGCGGTCTTGTGGAATGTACATGAATGGCGGCTGGTTGGGTCCCGGATAGGAAGTGGCATTGAAGGCATTGATGTGATTCGTGAGATGGTATCCATGACAAGGAACATTGTCAAGAACGAATGGATAAGTATTCATCGGAAAATATTCCACACTGCCCAAAACGATTGAATTCAGAGCACCCCACCAAGGAGACTGGGTGCTTTGCTGATGATTAAAATTAAGATTGGAATAGACAGGATCGGAATAAAGCTGGTATGGCGAATTGGAATATCCTTGCACAAAACTTTCCTTCCAGCTATTCTGATATTGCGCCATAAATGTAGAATCAATTTGTGGAATATAATGAACCCTGGAATTGGAACATACGCCGCCATAGGCAGGATTGTTGTTGGCACAAACATCGGCTGTCATGTAATTCGACAAAGCATTCACGGTATTAAAAGTGAGGCTTTCGGCAGAGAAATAAGGACAGATAGGAATGGTGCCATTCCCAAAGCTGCCAAGGAAATCCATACATCGCTGACGAAATCCGCCATCATTGTTAGTAACGAAATGATTCGGATCCCAAGGGTCAGTACATGGGGAAATATCATCAGAAGCGTTATCCACATCAACATTAAGAAAATGGTCTGGAGTATAGGAATTACAACCATGCAGATCATGAACATGCCCGGTGAAACAGGTTTGAGGATTTACACTTGTAGATCTGTTGTCAGCACCGGTAAGATCAATTGCAATGGCACCGATATTATGACTTGAATTTTCCAGCCAATCGGCAAAAGCTAGACCTTGAGTAAGCGTGCCACCTGTTGTATCAAAAACATATCTCCCGTTAATGGAATCAGCTCCGATATGGTAAGGAGGGTAGGCTTCGGAAATATTAAAACTGATGTTAGGAGTAATCAGGACTTCCGATTTCTGCATATTGCTGGTGTTAAGTCTTTGGGAATCGGCATAAGCTATCAAAGCCTTAAACTGCATGAAGCCGAACTCTGTGAAATTTCGACCATGAGAATCCACATAGTTGCTGCTATTCGCAAAGTACGGAACATTGCATGGATTGGAGATAGGGCAGTTGATGCAATATTCGTTTGCGCCGGCATTCCAGAATTCATAATCAATCCAGAACTGGTCAATCTTTCCGGTATGGGCAGGGTTGTTGTTGTATGCAACAATGGCATTAATATCTGCCTTTGAACCAAGGATGTCACCATTTAATACTTCGGGAGCTTCGTGCAAGCCGGCAAGGACTTTCGTCACGCCGTAATTATTTTTTGCATTGGTAATGAAATTGGAAAGCTGTGCAGGATAGACATTCCCATAAGCCATTCCCAAAGGACCCGCACCGCAGCCATTTGGCGAATGGTATGCGATACCATCAATGATTATTTTATTGATATGATTGTTTTGAAGATATTTCAGAAGATTATTGGTTTCGCAATTAGGGCAGGCAGCGGCATTGGCAGGTTGATTATCCCAATCAAAAATTGCCTGGAGGAATAAATTACTGGTAGTGGCAGCCATCCTTACAGCTCGGTCATAATAGACAGGACACAGATTGCTGGAAGGTCCGCTTGGATTAATGGTTATGGTCTGTGTAAAGACTGATGTGGAAGTGTTGCCGCATCCATCAGAGACCGTGAAGGTGTTTGTGTAAGTGCCGGTTTCAGGAGCGGTATTGCTTGGGGTATATGCACCTGCAGTTTTTACAGGAGTTAATATTTGAGAACAATTATCGGAAGCAGTAGGAACAAGTGCTTGAGCCGCCGCCAAATCCGCTGAATCACTACATGCAACTAATCGGTCTAAGGAACCTGCTTGTGAAACCCAAACGGGAGGGATGTTATCAATAACAGTTATCGTTTGGGTGAAAGCAGAAGTGGTGTAATTTCCACAGCCGTCAGTAACGGTGAAGGTATTGGTATAAGTCCCTGTCTGCGGACAATTGCCGCCATTGGAAACAAACGAACCGGAAGTTTTAACCGGAGTCATCGAGCTTGTGCAATTATCAGAAGCAGTCGGCACTAATGCTTGAGCCACAGCCAATCCATTGGCATCGTTGCATTCAACTGTTTGGTCTAATGCACCAGCAGCCGTTACCCACACAGGCGGAGTTTGATCAACGATTGTAATTGTTTGGGTGAATGGTGCGGAAATATTTCCATTACAGGTATTTGTTGAAGTCCAGGTATTGGTATAAGTTCCTCCCTGCGAACAATTGCTATTTGTCGGCACGAAGCTTCCGGATATTTTCACAGGAGTTGAAGTCCCTGCACAAGCATCGGTAGCAGTAGGAACTAATAATTGAGCAGATGCCAATGCAATAGTATTATCACAAGATATTGTTTGATCCAATGCACCGGCACTTGTCGTCCATGTCGGTGAAGTATTATCAATAATAGTTATAGTTTGAGAGAATGATGAACGTGCCGCATAGTGGCAAACATCGCTAACTGTCCACGTATTCGTATAGGTACCAGTCTGTGCACAAAGACCTCCTGCAGATATAAAACTTCCACTTGTCTTCACATAAGTCAGGGCTTGTGAGAAATCATCATTCACTGCCGGGACCAATGCCTGGGCGGTTGCCAATCCATTAGCATCACTGCAACCCACTGTAGTATTCAATCCACCGGGAGCAGTTGACCAGGTGGGTCGCGTGGTATCATTGACGGTAATAGGGCTTGAATATGCAGAACTACAAACCCCATTAGTAACAACAGTTCGGTAATAGGTAATCGCTGTAGTATTATAAGTTTGAGAGGTGGTAGTATTGGTGATATTGGTAATGGTATTGAAGCTTTGAGATGTTGAAGATTGCCATTTTTGAATAGCACCAACGTATCCGGCAAGAGTCAATGTTCCTGAAGTATTACATGGAGTTGCATTGGTAATTGTCCCTCCATTAGATGGCTGATTAACGGTAATGGTAAGGCTTCCTGATACAGGATCATTAGCGGGACACGGAGCAACATTCCCTTCTGCTCTTAAATAGTAAGTCGTGGTGGCAGTTGGGGATACAACAATGCTGGCATTTGTGGAACTCAATTGACCTCCAACAGGATTGGTAAAAGTAGAATTGGTGTACCATTGCCAATAGGCTGAAGTGCCGAGTGTGCCTGTTGTTTGTGTCAATGTAGAAGTTTGAGTTCCTGAATTACAGAGTGTTGTTGAAGTAGCATGTAAGGTAGCAGAAGTTACTACCGATGGGACATTGACTGCCACTGTTGCACTTCCTGTCATATCTGTGGATATTGAAGTGCAATGAGCATCATTCAGATTAGTAACAGTGTATGAAGTTGTTGTGGTCGGAGCCTCACTTACTGTCAGTGGATTTGTTGAGGTATTGATCGCTGTCCCTGAATTTATCTTATAGGTAAATGGAGCCGTTCCAGTGAATTGAATTGTGAGATTTGCAGCACCCCCTTTACAAATAGTATTTGATCCCGAAAGAACAGAAGTAGGACGAGGATAAACAGTAATTGTTGCGCTGCCTGCCGTAAATCCATAGTTCCTGAAATTAGAATTATTATCTGCTACGGAAATTAAAGTATAAGTAGTTGTCGAGGTAGGATTAGGTGAGACATTAAATGGAGTTCCACTAACTACACCAGTGGCAGTATTGATAGCACTTCCATTAGAATACACCACCGTAAAAGGTCCCGTTCCATAAGTCGAAGTCCATTTCAATTGTCCGGTTCCTCCATTACATAAGGTTCCTCCAGCCAAACTTCCCTGTGGTGTCAATCCATCCGAATTAACTGTGATGGCATTACTCACCCCCGTTTTGGTTCCGTTGGTAGCAGTGATGATTCTTCCATTTCCAATTGGACTTAAAGATGGAGTAAATGTCTTTACTCCAGCAGCAAAATTCCCGGAAGTTGCAGGATTGATGGCTCCTCCATTCACTGTCAAGGTTGCTGCTGAAACAAAAGTCGTAGCAGTGTGATTAAATTGGTCCTGGGCATAAATACTTAAACTAAAAGCAACAGCGGTCTTTTGAGGACTATGGATAAAAGAATTATTATTAGCATCGGGATTAATAACAAAGTGAGTGCAAGTCCCTGCAACTTGTGATAAAGAACCAAAATTAATGCTTGAAGAAATTCCATTGATAGAAGCCGTACCTCCCGTCCAGGTGATGTTTCCGGCATTCGGCAGGAGAGCGCCATTTGATGATTCTACTGCGATGCTGCTGATAATTAAAGTGTCTTTATTCGTTGTATCTGCACTGGTAGAAAATGTAATTGTAATAGTATTAGCAGTAACTACAATGCTGGTATTACCTGTAAAACTTCCATGACTGGTCTTGGAAACAGTCCCTACGCCGGGATTAAAAGTCCAGTTGGGAGGAGCAGAAAGTATCAAGGTTACTCCCGATTGATTAGCGGCAAAATCAGTGGCGGCACCTTCAGTGATATAAATCTTTCCAAGCAATGTGGTGTATGCCGGAGTGCTGGTGTTAGCAGCCTTATCCGCAGAAATATTAGCACCGCCAGTACCGGGAATAACAACAACTGATGCATTGGATTCTATCGGAAATCCGATAACTATAAGCAGTGTAAAAAAGAAGGTGGCAATTTCTTTAAAGTTCTTTTTTATCTGTGAAACCATTGTATAAATAAGCATGATCTTTTATTAATTCTTATCAACTCTGAGGGTACAAAAATAAGTAATTATTGGTACGACTCCCAAGAAATTTTGTAATTTAACCTTTTTGAAACTAAAAGACAATTGATGGTAGGCTTTTTCAGCTAAAAAAGAAAGCCGGGGCACGACCCCCAGCCTTCATAATGAAATATACAAAAAAAATTCACTTCGAGCGACAAAACCGGGAAGTGCTTATGAGTTCACTTCCCGGAAACTAACCAAATAATATACTACACTTCTATTTCCCTCCGAATAAATACGAAACACCTAAGGTAACATTCATGTAAGTCAAAGGCTGATTATACTCCTTTAAAAGCCTTCCTACATTTGCATTGCGATTAACATTATCTATCAAAAAATCAGGCTGACTTGAGGAATAGTTGCCTTGCAGATTGATTGAAAGATAGTCAAGAATCTTATAGCTTACACAAATGCCTGCCATGTAACCAAATGAGTTGGCTGTACAAGGTTCTTGTGTGAAAACACCGTCATCATTGCCTCCATCAAAAACATCAACGGCAATGCTGGGTGTGGTAGCAGTAGTAAATCCTCCTAATAATTTTGCAGTTACAGAAAACTTCTCTGTAAATGGATACCTGAAATAGATTCCATAAAGAAAATTCCACATCGTGTAACCTGCGCCTACTGAAGTGGTTACCTGATCCACATCGAATGAACTTCGATAACCCGCAGACAGTGTATCCAATCCATTAAAACCAAAGGTACTGTAGCTTACCATACCGCCTATTCCAAAATACTTTGAAAAGAAATAGGCTCCCTCTATCCCAAAGGTAGAGCCTGTTCCAGCAAAGCCCGATGAAAGATTTGCCGGGTCGGTAGGTATCCATCCGCCTATTTCATCAACGTTATAGGCAGTTTTAGCCCAGTTGCCGGATGGCATTGTTACACCACCAAAGACGCTCATAAAACTATTGTTTTGCGCCTGAATGCCTGTGAAAGCTACAAGCATTAAAATTACTATTATTACTTTTTTCATTTTTCTAATTATTTAATTTTGTTAATACTTGATTGATTAATAAATGGTCGTTTTGTAGAATACATCGAAGTCAAGACTTCCTGGTCCGCAGGTGCCATTTTTCACATTAGGCTGGTGCTGCTGCTGGATTTCCATGTCACCACTTGTCGGGCTTAATGTGTTCACTTCGTCCGTCAATCCAACTTGCAGCGGAGGATTGTTGTTGTCATAATCCAGACGCGTAACGTTCAGATTAGATGCCAGATTTCCACCCGTCATGAAGAAACATTCAAGGTGATAATTCCGTCTTGCCCAAATCTCTGTAGTAACATTAACGGTCTTTGAATTAATCGTGTTGATGTTGAAATGTGATGAATCCGCATAACTCCCGGTCGGAGTATTCGTTTCATCAAGAATGTAAATGTTA
>JABDAW010000086.1 GCA_013288905.1 Bacteroidota bacterium
ATATTTTTTACAAAATAAATAAGAGCAAAACTTAATAAAGCGATCGTTGATGTTTTCCAATCAAGTAGAGTATCATGACCCATTTGAATTGTTACTGCAAGTATAAGTCCTACCGCAGCAATATTTACTCCATCAAGAAATGATGATGTGATTTTTGATTTCCGAAGTTTAGGTAAAAGCGGACTAAGCAATAAAATTAGAACAAAGGAAGGTAAAAATATTCCAATTGTTGAGACGAATGCTCCGGTAATTCCATCAATTTGATAGCCAATAAATGTAGCTGATGACAGAACAGGACCAGGTGTGAATTGCCCGACTGCAACGGAATCTATCAACTGCGACCGTGTAAGCCAATGCAATTTCTGTACTAATTCACCATCCAAATAGGCAAATAAAACGTAACCTCCTCCGAATAGTAAGGAACCAATTTTAAGAAATACCCAAAACAATTTTGCTGTGGAATAGGAACTTGCAATTGTTGGAGCTTGCAATAGTATAATAGGGAAAAAGGATTTCATTGTCTTTTCAATTCCGGCAAACCAGGTTATTGCAATCATTCCAGCAAGAAGTAATAGTAGAATAGAACTTATTCCAAGCAAAGCTCCGATAACTACAGCAATTCCTATTAATCCAAGCTGCAAGTTTTTTAATGCTTTTTTCCCAAGTTTAAATGCTGCATCAAGAATAATTGCAATCATGGCTGGTTTAATTCCATAAAAGAATGGCTCTGCAATACTCAAGTTTCCGTATTGTTTGTAAAGCAATGCAAATAGAAGAGTTATAATAAATGCAGGCAAAATAAAGCAAAATCCTGCAAGGAATAAACCTATTCGTCCTGCACGATGATACCCGCAGTAGATAGCCATTTGGGTAGAGTTGGGACCGGGAATTAAATTTGTTGCACCCATTAAATCAAGAAAATGTTCATGAGTCATCCATTCTCTTTTTCTCACCACTTCTTTTTCCATCAGAGCTATGTGAGCGGCAGGACCACCGAAGGAAATAGTTCCTAATTTTAAAAATAAAATTGCAATCTCTTTAATAGATTCATAGTTGAATTTTCTAGTTGAGTCCACCAGGCATGTATTTTATTAAATCCGTCAATATCTAAAACAATCTATTGTGTAAAATTAAGCATAATTTTTGAAGCTACAAAACATATTTATAAATTTAACTTATTATGCCCTCCCATTTCCTGCTTTTGCTATATTTATAAAATACCAAACGATGTAAAAATAAAACAAAAAGTGAATAGGGGAAGTGAGCTGCCGATACATAGAAATCAGACAGGAAGGTAAAAAGCGTTCCTGTCTGATTGTATCAACAAATAGTACTGTAATTAATTAAAATGGTCATGTCTTTCCGATAAATTATCTTTTTTAAAATATGAAAGCCGCTCAATTAAGAGCGGCTCTCACCAAAAACCCATCCATCAAAAAAAACACTACCAATGCAATTGCAAATTCTGTTCCACTATTCATTTTTCCCTGTTTAAGTATAAAATCTTATACTTTTTTAACTCACCATTGGTCAAATTGAGAATATTTTTCTCATTATGACAAAAACGGATGACAACATTTCATTACTCCTTCTCTGTTATTTTTGTTAATAACCTATTTTACAGGATAGAAATACAAGGTTTATTACTGCCTTTAATAATGGCATAAGTTTAGTGCATGTTTTGGTATTAAACTTAACACACAATTGTTTATGTGGGAACAAAAAAAATATAATATTGTGATTGTGGAGGATAATGAATTTTATAATTCCATGCTGACTAAACAACTTGATAGTTGCGCTACAAAACTTCGTAAGACAAATAATTATACTTATGAGATACATTCCTATACCTCTGTAAAAGATTGTTTGCGAAACCTGACAAGGGACGTGAATGTCGCTTTCCTGGATTATTATCTGGGCGATGGAATCACAGCACTTGATGTCATGGATGCCATTAAAGAGAAATGCGATGATTGTAAGGTAGTAGTCTTTTCGCGTACAGAAAACGAATTGATTACAAAACAAATCATTGCTAATGGAGCTCTTGAATTCTTGGCAAAAGACAAAAACGCATTCTTGCAGAGCGGGCATATTTTGGAAGATATCATAAGAGGCAAATGTTAAAATACTTTATAGAATTTAAACTTTTACTTAATAATTATTTGCTTGGATTTTGCATCCTTACAATAGTAGAGAAGTAGAGTGAGAGAGCTTAGTTTATTTAAGATAATGAAAAAGATTATTCCTATAGAATTTAATGTGCTGATAGGAATATTAATAATAATCGGTATCGTAGGAGCAAACGGAATCTTGGCTTACAGGAGTTTATCCGGCATCCTGAATTCGATAAACAGAGCGGAACAGCCCGATGCTAAATTGATTTTATTGAAAGAGATAGCTTATGATTTGTCAGAGGCAGAAGGGAATGTAAAATCGTTTATTGTTTCGAGAGACAGTGCATATTTCTCTCCTATATATGCTATGGAAACTTCCATCAACAAGAAATTGGATTCTCTTTATAAGATCAATGATAAGATTAAAAGTAAAAAGGGGCTGGTCAACAATAACGATAAGGAAATTGTTGATAATATTTTAAACTTGGTCAAAGACAAGTTCTATATCCTTAATGAATTAATGATTCTTAAAGATGATCCTGCAACTATGAAATCAAGGACTCCTGAACTTACTGAAAAGGAATGGAAAGTAAATTCTGAACTTAGATTGCTGATAGCAAGAATGGAAGCTACAGAGCGAAACCTGATAGCATTAAAAACAGCCGATGCGGATAGAATGTCCAATAAAGCGAAAACACTTATTGCTGTATTTTGTGTTACAGCCTCGATCTTGCTATTGATTATGGCTTTTGTTACGATAAGATATATCAGGACTAATAAAGCATACAACACTGCATTGAAAAAAGCAAAGTCACATGCAGATTATTTAGTAAAGGCAAAGGAAAATTTCCTTGCGAATATGAGTCATGAGATAAGAACTCCACTGAATGCAATCCTTGGATTCACCGAGCAGGCATTGCAATCTCAATTAGATAAAGAACAAAGGCAGCAGTTGGTTATTGTAAAGAAATCTGCCGATCATCTAATGGATGTCGTGAATGATATTCTTGATTTTTCTAAACTCGAAGCAGGTAAACTGGAATTGGAAATGATAGGCTTCAAACCAAAAGATATTATTTATGAAGTAACCCAGTTGATGTCCATATTTATAGATTCTAAAAAGGGCGTGAGTATAAATTATGTTATTGAAAAGAATACTCCTGAAGTTCTCATCGGCGATCCGGTGAGATTAAAACAGATGTTGCTGAATATCGCCGGAAATGCCGTAAAATTTACTGAGAAAGGATCTATTACCATCAAGGCATCGTCGAGAGTCATTATGCATAAGGAAATAATATTAAGCATAAGTGTCAGCGATACAGGTATCGGTATCCAGAAAGATAAATTAGATCGTATCTTCAATGCCTTTGAACAGGGTGATTCGAGTACTACTAGGAAGTTTGGAGGCAGTGGATTGGGCTTGAGTATTACCAAGAGATTGGTTGATCTGCATCATGGTGCCATTGATATTAAAAGCAATGAAGACAAGGGCACGACGGTTACTATTGCCCTGCCTTATCTTGTAGGAACGGCTGGAGATATTCAAAAGAAGATCGAAACCTTCAATCAAAATGGAGTGCTTGCTCATTGCTCAATATTAATTGCTGATGATGAAGAATATAACAGGAAACTGCTTTCAACGATCCTTAAGAAGTGGGAGGTGAATTTTGAAGAAGCAAAAAACGGTCAGGAGGTTCTTGATCAAATGAAGAAAAACGACTTCGACTTGATATTGCTTGATGCCCTAATGCCCGTCATGAGCGGCATTGAGGCTGCACATAAGATAAGATTGAACAAGGATTATAAGAAATCTCATATTCCTATTATCGGTCTATCAGCAGCTACAGGGCAAGAGGATATTAAGAAATGTATTAATGCCGGAATGAATGATTTCCTGACTAAACCTTTTAAGGAAAAAGACCTTCACGATAAAATAGTAAATGCTCTGAAACTACCTAAGGAGAAGAAGAATGGATTTCATCATGAAGAGAAGAAGACTTCCAAAAATATTAAACCACAATCTAAATTCAATACCGGGAAATATAATCTTGACGAGCTATACCGAATCGGTGAGGGCAATGAAGAATTTGTACTGGAAATGGTTCGGGTTTTTATCAGGACGACCAATGAAGGATTAAAAATTATTAAAGAACATACAGCCATGCAAGAATGGGATAAAGTCGCTGATCAATATCATAAGATCGCTGCACCATGCCTTCATCTTGGTGCTGAGGAATTATATTCCATGATTAAGATCGCCGAATTCGATTCAAGAAATAAGACCAAATTAGAAGACCTTCCCGGCTTGTTGGAGAGAATAGAAAAAGAAGCTGCTACGTTGATTACTTTTCTTCAAAAAGAAATTATAAATAAAAATTTCCCCGTTTCATTATAATGTCGTATTTTTGCTGCATTAAATTATAATAACTTCTTCATGGTAAATAACAATAATTCGTTTAAGGTTTTTGTGGTAGAGGACAATGAATGGTATAATAAATTGCTTGTGCATAGTCTTTCTTTAAACCCTGATTTTGAGGTTGTAAGCTTCTTTTCAGGAAAGGAATTTCTGGATCATCTCAAGGAAAAACCTAATGTGGTAACACTTGATTTTCTCCTTCCTGACATGGATGGTGCCGAGCTTTTGAAAAGAATAAAAGACTTTAATGAGGATATTGAAGTAATAATTATTTCGGAGCAGGATGATATTGAAACGGCGATAGAACTTCTTAAAGCCGGGGCTTATGATTACATTGTCAAGACAAAAGACATCAGGAACCGGCTGCTTAATACTGTCAATAATATTTCTAAAAATACGGATCTTAAAGCGGAAATTAAAACTCTGAAGAAAGAGGTACAGAAGAAATATGATTTCCAGAATTCCATAATAGGCAGCAGCGAATCCATCAAGAAGATTTTTACTCTTATTGAGAAAGCGGTTACTAATAATATTGCTGTTTCAATAACAGGCGAGACAGGCACGGGTAAGGAGTTGGTAGCAAAAGCTATTCATTATAATTCTAAACGTTCGCATAAATCTCTTGTGGTGGTGAATGTCGCTGCGATTCCTGCTGACTTGATCGAGAGCGAACTTTTTGGTCATGAGAAGGGTGCCTTCACGGGAGCTGCTGCCCGAAGAATAGGAAAGTTTGAAGAGGCGCATGAGGGAACTTTATTCCTTGACGAAATCGGTGAAATGGATATCAACATGCAGGTAAAATTGCTGCGTGCGCTCCAGGAAAAGGAAGTGGTAAGGGTAGGGGGGAACAACGTCGTCAAGACAGATTGCAGAATCATTGTCGCCACCAATAAAAATCTTATGGATGAAGTTAAGAATGGAAGGTTCAGGGAAGATTTGTACTATCGTTTGTTTGGGTTGCCGATAGAATTGCCGCCTTTGCGCGACCGTGAAAACGACATTTTGATCCTTGCCAAATATTTCATTGAAAACTTTAGCAGAGAGAATGATATTCCCATAAAAACATTGACCAATGAAGCCCAAAAGAAATTGTTCGGCTATTCATATCCAGGCAATGTCAGGGAATTAAAAGCTATTGTAGAACTTGCCGTCGTGATGTCAAACACCAATGAAATAGAGCCTGACAACATTACATTCGGTTCTGTGGAAAACATGCATGAAATGATTTCCGGCGACATGACCCTTCGTGATTATGAGCACCGGATAATTAATTATTACCTCAAGAAATATGACGACAACATCAACACCGTAGCCCATAAATTAGACATTAGTCCCTCGACCATTTATCGAATGTTGAAGGAGACTAAGATTGATGCCTGATTTAGGATTCTTTGTTCTGATAATAGTCATCATCGTTTTATTGCAACTCCAAAGGGTGGCTATAATAAAACGATGATGATAGCGGATGTAGTTATTTGCTACAAATACTTATCTATTCACCCACATGTCAGGTATAAACATCTGTCCGGTTGTTTGGATTCATTTCTCATTTTTCAAAGTAATAAAAGTCTCCCGCTTTTGAAGATTATTAGTTTGCATAGAATCCAATGCCTTTCCTTTATTATCCTGTGATTGAACCATATAATCATAAGCTTTGTCTGGGATTTCCTGATAGCCTAATGATTCTATCTTTTGAGTAATTGCATTTAATTGTTGAAGTAATTCGGGTGCTCCAGGAACCGTATTAATCTGGTTCATATCCTTTATACCATTCTTATAAAGTAGTCTGTCTAATTTTACTGAAATTGTTTTTTGTCTTAATAGCCAACCATAAATATTTGCATCTTTGTTTGGGAAATAATTCATAGCGAAATCTACACATTGATTAATAAATGCTCCGTCTCCGATACCAAACTTTTGTTTGTAACTGCAAGCAAGTTCAATCATGGCATCTGCAACCATTTCTTCTTTGTTTAAGGTATCAAGATAAATTCTGCTCTTTTCTGCTGTTGATTTTATGTAGAGGTAATCTTTATACCATTGATCCGAAATCTGCCAATTGCTGGTTGCTTCAAAATTGTGAATATTTCCTTTGTTATCGGGATACTTTACAAAATCATGAATGGGAGCATGAGACAAATATGCTTTTGCTCCCAGTGCCTCTGCTAATATGACATATACAAGCGGAAGATTATGACATTGTCCGTTACCAGTAGCAAGGGTTTTCATAACATGGTAGCTTCTATAATCTCTTTCTGCTTTATAATCCTGGTAATCGTAATTAAAAGGAAGATGAACCACTTGAGGTATGTTTGGAGATTCAAAATTCTTTTTCTTACCGATAACCAAAGTATCTGTCATGAACTTTTGCAAGCCATATTGTTGTGCTATATTGTTTTTAATATCATAACCATTTTCAAATAACCATTGGTTGATGAAGTCTGCACTTTTCTTTATGTAATTATCGTATTCGGTTTTAGAAAGGAAGTCATCGCCCCAGGCATTTTCTATTTCGTAATAAGCATCTTTAACCGACAACGATTTTTTACCGGTAAGCATATCCTTTATAGTATTAAAGGCGTTGCTGTACGATTTTGTTTTTTCATTAAAACCAGGAGCATTCCAATATTCTTTATTAAGTGAAGGCTCTGCTCTTTGCCCTTCATACAAAACCTCTGCTAATTGTTTTCTTTGTTGCTGTTGTGAGTTTAATTGTTGTTGCTCACCGGCATGTTGTCTTGCTTCATTTTGCTTTTGCCAGTTAGAATTTATTTCTTGTTGGGTAGGAGGAGGCGAATACCCCAATTGCTGCATCATCTGGCGGTTTTGGTCTTGAACTTGCGATTGTTGGTTTTGTTGTTCTTGGTGGAGGGAGATGGGAATGTTTTGAGATTGACAAAATAAATTTGTTGAAAATATTAATGTTAGAAAAGTTACAAAGGATTCTTTCATTATCTTATCCAACCACTTTTGCACCATTTAACCACTCTACCATCTTTATTAAAAATAATACAAAACGATTCACCTCTAATTTCATTTTTTGTAGCTAAATAAATATTAATTTGTTTTAATTCTTTTATTTCTCTAATTTGTGACATTCTCATGTTTCTTTTTATTTTAACATTGAATCCTCTTATTTTACCTTTTTTAATTGGACTTTTAATTTCTACTTTTATCTTATCTTTTGTATGTAATTGCCAAAAATCACCACTCTTTTCTTCATTATATGCTTCTCCTATTGATAGTGAATCATAAGGTGATTTCTCAGGATTCAACAAATCGATACAACACATAATTGATATCGCAGCTGGTTGATCAGTTGTTTCTCCATTAAAATATATGACTATTTTCTTTTCTTCTTTTGGTATAATACTATCTATTAAAAACATTAAAGCTTTATCATAATAATTGATAGAATCATTTGGAGATGCTGATGCTAATAATGGAATAAAAAAAAGAAAAAATAAAATGCATAATTTACTTTTCAATAACTTTTCCTTTCTCAAAGTCTGTTGGTTTCTGTTCAGTATTTTGCTCATGAATTGGATTATGTGGTTTATCAGTCTTATCTACTTTTGGAGAATCATTCCCTCCTATTCCTGCACTTTTTAAAATATTTTGAACGGTGCTTTTTTGGATTTCTAAACTACCTCCTTCTAATGAAGGATTCATTAATCCACCATCTGAATGCCCTTCACCTGCTGTCAATGTATGCCCAATTTCGTGAGCATCTGTTTCTAATTGCTTATTTACACCATCAATATTCTGTTTAGAGTAACTTCTTTTATGATCAGGTTCAGTTGCTCCTGGATTATTTTTACCTTCAAAAATTTTATTATTATTGGGAAGCACTTCGAAAGAATTTGCTTCATTGTTATTCATTGCAGCATATTGTGGCATATCATGACATTCTACAGTTAATTCAAACTTAATATCATATTGAGACACAACTCCCGTTTTTGGATCAGTAATAGAATAGGCAAATTTATTATTACCATTCCAGACATTTGCAGCGGATTGAGCCCGTTCTTGACTTTCTGCTGTGGTATATATTGTTGCCTTTATAATAATAGTTTTTGTTGCATGATCAACATATACTCCGTAATCTTGACCATCCTTATCAATGTAAAGAATTGGGTTATTAGCACAAAATGCATAGGGACTAATTCCAGGGTACTTTTTAAATTGTGGATCAATATTAAGAGCAAACACAACAGGATCCGCTTTATAATTATCCGTATTATCAATAGTCAAAAACTCCATAATCTTTTTCGTTCCAGTATTCAATAAAGCATGATAATACTGCGCCGTATCTACATTCTCTTGCAATTCATCAAACATGCCCCAAGACAAAGTAGCATAGCGTTGTTTTGCATGTATTCCATTAAAAGGATTTGGAGTCTTGTCTTGAATAAAAGTCGGTTCATCCTTGTGTTGAATGGTAGCAAGGATCATGTCCTCAATGTTCTTTGGAATCTCACGATAACCTAATTTATAAAGGTTGTTTAACTGTGTTTCGTAATTAGTCAATAGTTTTTCAGTTTTAGAATTACTTCTTGCCTTCGCAACAGTTTTTATATTATTTTCCTTCATTGCATTTAACAACCTGTTTTCTGTTATTTACCAACTATTCGATAGATTCTTTAGTGATTTGAATTTTTAAATTATTCTTACGACCATTTTTGCTAAAAATATACATCATATTTCCCCCAATAGAGGAGTTTTTTCTGAAAAACTCAAAGTCATATATAGACTGATTATTTTCAGAATTCCTATAATAAAAATATAAGCAATTAGTTGTTCGAATACTATCATATTTAGTTTTAATGGTTGATGAAAAACTCTTGTCATCAAATAAATAGTAATTCGTAATAGTCTTTAAGCTATCCTTGAAACTAATAAAAATTGTGTCGTTTTTATTGACTTCAAGATCTTTATTGTTTATAAGACCGTCTATAAGTTCCTTTACTATTTGGTCATTACTTTGCTTTTTGTTTTCTTGTAAATCCAAACAAAAATATAGCAACAAAATTATACTACATAATATTTTCATTATTTTGTTATAGGATCAGGTTTCTTATCGGGATTTACTCCAGGTTTTCTATCATGTTGACCTCCTCCAGATTCTAAAGGTTGTTTTAATGATTGTAATAATGTATTTGTATACTGAATTGCCCAATCTGATCTTTCCGTTTTAGTCATTTTATTAAAATCTTGACCATTAAATTTACCGTCCATTTCTTTCATTATTGTATTCATAATTCCATGAGCAATTTCATGTAATAAAGCGTGATATGCAGGAAAAAGTTTATTCGGTCCATCTTGCATTTCTAATCCAATACCTTTTGCTAATACATCCTTAGGAATTTGAATTACTTGTTCTGGTTCTGAAACTCCAGTTAATCTAATTTGTCCAATGCCGCCTTGAACTGGTGGTTTTTCATAAATACTTGTAGTTGATAAATCAAAATAAGTTGTTCTGCATCCATTGGGATTTGGTTCAGCAACTTCCATTTTACCATCAGCCTCATTATGTGCTATCAAATTTTCATCTGTATTAACTAGTGTGGGAGTTTTCGAAACCATAATTGTTTCACTAAAATATTTATATAAAAGTGCTTGTTGGCTCGTCATATTCTTCGGAGGATCACCATCATTAACTAATTTATTACCTTCAAAACCGAAACAATTACTTCCACCAAAGGCATAATTCAGTGTTTTAATAACTAATTGTTGAGATTCAGGTGTATAAGCAAAAACCTCTCTACCATCTTTATCAATGAAAAGAATAGGATTATTTGCTACGAAGACATAGGGACTATTATCTGGATATTTCTTTACTAATGGATCAATACTCATTGCAAAGACAACAGGATCCGCCTTATAATTATCCGTATTATCAATAGGTAAAAACTCCACAATCTTCTTCGTCTCGGTATTCAATAACGCATGATAATATTGTGCAGTATCCACATTCTCCTGCAACTCATCAAACATTCCCCAAGACAAAGTTGCATATCTTTGTTTTGCTTGAATATCATTAAAAGGATTTGGTGTTTTGTCAGGAATAAAAGAACCTTCTGTCTTATGTTGAATCGTTGCAAGAATCATATTTTCAATATTCTTAGGAATCTCCCGATAACCCAATTTGTAAAGGTTGTTCAACTGCCCTTCATAGTTTGCAAAAAGGGCATTAGTCTTTTTATTATTCCTCGCTTGTGTAACAGTTTTGATATTATTTTCCTTCATTGCATTGAGCAATCTGTTTTCAGTTACTTCTGCTTTCAGCAAAAGAGCATTCAAGGAAAGAGTATCGTATTTGTAAGCAAGTTCGGCACAGTTTAAAAGGAAATCATTGGTGTTTTCATGGTATTTATGTTCATAGCCTTTGGCAAGATAAATCAGGTTTAATACAACGGCTTCTTTGTCAGTCAGCATTCGCTGCGACATGCCATTCATGATGGAAGTTTTGGTGGTATAAGTATAGGTTTGTATGGAGCCATCGGGAGGAAAAGTCTTGGAGGCTAATTCGACATTATAGAAATCTCCTTTGGCATCGCGGTTTTGGATGTAAATATGATGCGGCGCAACAGTCAGCCGTGCATCTGATTTCATGCGGTCAGAAAATATTTTAAACAAGGAAGCCAAAGCATAACAATTTCCTTGCGGCTGGTCATGGGTCAATAAATGCAGGTCTTGTGTGTTCTCCCAATTCGTGCTGCCATAAGGGTC
>JABDAW010000087.1 GCA_013288905.1 Bacteroidota bacterium
TTGCAGTTATTGTTGGCGTAATAGTACAAGAAGGAGAATATCGCCAAAAGTCTTTATAATTATGAATAGAATTAAAGGTTGATCCAGTTCCTGCATAACCATCGTTACCTATTGAAAAACCCACAGCATCTAACCTTGCAGGATTTAAATTCGTTCTTTGAGTCCATGTATTTGCAACAGGGTCATAAACCCACCAAGTAGGTATTGCAACAAAGGTTGTCATGTTAATGCTTCCAGTTCCTACATAAGCTTTACCTCCTATTACAAAGCAAGTTCCACTATAAAACTGTTCAGGTGTAGATGCAATAATAGCCCAGGTATTTGCAGTAGTATCATACCTATAAAATGTACTTAATATAGATGTGCTGTTTTCACCACTGCCTATATAACCATAAGTTCCTATTGCATAACCAACAGCAGATTTCCTTATTCCACCTGAATAATTTGCTTTTTGAGTCCAAGTATCGGTAGTGGAATTATATTGATAAAAGTCCTGATAATAAGTTGTCGAATTCGACCCAGTCCCTACATATCCATTCAATCCGATTGCAAATGCGGATGCAAAAGATCTTGCTGTTCCTGTAAAATTTGAAACTTGAATCCATGAATTTGAATCTGCATTGTATTTCCAAAAATCATTCCTGTAATTGTTTGTAGTATAATTGTCTATTCCCAACCCTACAAACGCATAATTTCCGATTACAAATGACGAGGATCCATATCTTGCTGTACCTCCATAATTTGCCTCTTGTGTCCATGCATTCGTATTTGGATTAAAAGACCAGAAATCACTCAAAAGAGAGGAAGTGGAATCGTTATATCCCAAGCCAATATAACCTAAATTCTCAATAGAAAATCCTACAGCATTCCTTCTTGATAACCCAGAAAGATTAGGTTTGGATTCCCACAGGTTATTACATTGATTAACTACTATTGCAGATGATACCACCGTTCCAGTGCAGCCATTAGCATTGGTTACTGTGACAGAATAAGTTCCGGCGGTAGTAACAGAAATAGTTTGTGTTGTTGCGCCGGTATTCCAATTGTAAATTGAAAAACCTGAACCAGCATTTAGAATATTAATTTCACCCACACACATTGTTATTGAATTACTATATGTAATAATCGGTTGACTTGAAGATACTGTAATGCTATCCGTTTGATTAATACTGCCTCCACAGCTATTATGAGCAGAAACGGCAATATAACCACTTGTTGTCCCTATCAAAGCTGTAATACTCGAAGAGGTTGATGACCCAGACCATCCAATTGGTAAATGCCACTCATAATAGGTTGCTCCTGAAACTGGTGCAACTGAGAAGGTTTGAGTAGTTCCAACACAAACAATATTATTGCCAATTATGCTTGCCGGCATTGTAGGATTACTGCAAATGGTTGATGCTGGAATTTTTGCAACAATTACATTGTTAAAGTTTGTGGCAGTATCAGATAAGGTTATGGTATCAAAAGCAATAACAGGACTGTAATAAGTGCCTGTAATAAAAAGATTCCCTAATTTGTCAATTGTAATACCATTTCCTGTTTCTGAAAGTTTTCCTCCAACACTTTTTGCCCAAACATAATTACCACTGGAATCAAGCTTAGTAATATAAAGATTGCCGGAGCCATTATTGAATATTTCACATGATCCAAAGGTAAGATGATTATCAATATACATACCAGTCATATAAGAATTCCCTAATGTGTCAGCAACAATACTATTACTTTGATCATTATCAGAATTGATTGCATTTTTTGCCCAAATCGCATTCCCGCTACTGTCATATTTAACAATAAAATAATCAGTATGTCCATAACTGGAATTACTTAAAGTTATGTTGTCAAATGAAAGCGAATCAGCATAAAAATATCCCGTAACAAACGAATTACCATGACCATCAGTGGAAATACTGGTACAATAACTAGGTCCTGGACTTCCTCCTGAACCCTTTGCCCAAATAACATTTCCATTTTGACTAAATTTCGCTGTAAAAATATCTGCACTATTTGATGTATTAGTTAATGTAAACGATCCAAAAGTAATTGAAGGACTTATAAAATTCCCCGTAATATAAAAATACCCATTTGCATCTGTTGTAATTCCTACTCCATCATCTGCTGAGCTTCCTCCAAAAGTTTCTGACCACAATACATTACCATTAGCGTCATACTTAACAATAAATATATCCCCAGAAGCTGGGCTTGCACTATATAAAGTTACCGAATCAAACCCTATAGCATTACTTATATAATATCCAGTAATGTAAACATTACCGATCACATCGGCTGTTATTGAATTTCCAATAATTTGATGATCAGCTTGGCATGCCTTTGCCCAGAGAATATGACCAGCACTGTCATATTTTGCTACAAAAAAGTCGACTTCATTTCCGTAAATTAAAGGTGGTCCATACAATGTCAATGTATCAAAAGAAATATATGGATTATAAAAGGAGCCTGTAATGTATACATTATTGTTGTTATCAACAGCAATACCATTGCATTGGACATAAGCGGAAGCCGGACCACCTGCTTGCCTTGCCCAGATAACATTTCCATTAGGATCATATTTTACTATATAAATATTATCCTCTCCTCCATTTGTATCTAGCAAGGTTATATTACCAAATGTAATTGGATTATAATAATAACCCGAGACATAAACGTTTCCATTATTGTCTGTTGCAGTCCTTGTTCCAAATCCTTCATTGCCTAATGAAGCTTTTGCCCATTGCCAATTGGGGATTTGCGCATCAGCATTCATTACCAACAAGAACACCACAACAAGAGTCGAGATTACGTTTTTTACTTTTTTCATTTTTGTAATAATTTAAGGGGTTATAATTTATTTATTTTATTTAATTGTTTCTAAAGGGTGTGGAGTGCAGCAGGGTCAGCTATCGGCATGAAAATCCAAGGTTCATCAGGTTTTGTGTAATCGGTGTTATTTATTATTTTGGTATTTATCTGAATGCAAAATTACACAAAGTTTTTATTAACTCCAAATACTTTTTTTAGCTTTCTTACCTGTTTACTAAAAAAGACTGTCGGCTTGGTACATTCAATCTGACAGTGTTGATGAACATTACCAAAGTTTAATACTTTGGTAATGTTAGTACACCTGGCATTACCAAAGTTCTCAATTAATAAATGCCAGGAGCACACCTATTAATATAGGCAACATTCTTGAAAGGGTGTTTTCAGGTGTAAAATCTTACTTTTCAGCTTGGAATAGGTCAATTGCTGCACCTATCGTGATTTGTGTAACACAAATCGTGATTTGTGCAGCAGCTATCGTGATTTGTGTAACACCTATCGCGATTTGTGCAGCAGCTATCGTGATTTGTGTTACACAAATCGTGATTTGTGCAGCAGCTATCGTGATTTGTGTAACACAAATCGTGATTTGTGCTGCAGCTATCGTGATTTGTGCTGCACCTATCGTGATTTGTGTTACACAAATCACGATAGCTGCAGCAATTATGATTGTGAAACCATACAGGTGCGAAGATACTGTATGGTTTCATTTAAACGTGCAATCATACAGGAGCTTCACATTTGTCAGGATACATGGAGAAATTATTTGAACACAGATGATGCGGAAAACAGGGAAAAGATATGATTTTTTCAACAAGAAATCATATCTTTTCCCTATTTTCTGCATCATCTGCGTTCCTACTTTTAATTAACTCAAGTTGCCAGTCTAAATTTTAGAAAACTGGACTGGAAAGTTGCAAAGGTCATTACTTTCTCCGGCGGCTGGGATTATTCAGCAAAACAGAAGATAGCAAAATGGTATTACAATAAATGTATAACCCCTTCCGAATGTTGGTATGGAACATAAAATGCCACCGAACCTACCGCGAGCACCATTGAAGAAACCTACAAGGCGATGGCTATTCCTGACAATCATATTTATCCTCTGAAATTGAAAGTTCAGAATAACATTAAAGCACATGGCGATGGCATCAGGAATATCGCTTATAAGCCGCTATGGATAGAGCTACTCGGGGTAGGGAATTGAATTGCTGATTCCTTTTATAGGGATCTTTGGAAAGATAACAATAGGAACGCTGATAAAAATGATTGCTTATGAAAAGATATGATTCCTGAATAAAATCATATCTTTTCATAAGCAATCATTTTTATCTGCGTTCCTATTGTGCCCTATTTATCGAAGATATTTAATCAATCAAATAGATCCAATTGCCCATCTCTCGAAGGTCGTTTGAAGATTGATAAATCATACTCGAATTTATCCTTGTCTCCCATGTATTTCTTTTTCGCCCATTTGAACATTTGCTTGATAGATTCAGCTATCTTGCCTTCGCCGCGCATCCTTGTCCCGTAGCGGCTATCATTCACCTGCCCCCCATGACATTCTTTGATTTGACTCCATACTTTATCGGCTCTATCGGGGAAATTCTTGTACAGCCAGTCATGAAAAATATCGGCAATAGCACCATTCAACCGGACTATTGTCATGCCTGCCGTCCTTCCTCCATTTAATGCCACTTGTTCAATGATAGCAGGTATTTCAGAACTATTAATTCCAGGAATAATGGGAGCAGTCATCACGCCCACAGGTATATTATTCAGGGATAAATCATGTATAATTTTAAGACGTTGTTTGGCAGTCGTGGTTCTTGGTTCCATCATCAAACGAAGGTCATTATCTAATGAAGTGATAGATACCATAACATGCACCAGCCGCAGCTTTGCAAGCTCTGTCAATATATCTATGTCTCTAATGATAAGACTATTTTTGGTAATGATTCCGACAGGGTGCTTATACTTTAATAACACCTCTAAAATGCCTCTTGTTATCTTCAATTTCCGTTCTGTTGGCTGATAACAATCTGTGTTCCCTGAAAGCATGATCGGAGTAGGCTTCCAATTCTTATTTTGAAAGCAATCTTCTAATAATTTAGGAGCATTTTGCTTGACGATTATCTTCTTTTCAAAATCCATTCCTGCGCTGTAACCCCAGTATTCATGGGCATTGCGAGCATAACAATAGATACATCCATGTTCACAACCCTGATATGGATTCATTGAATAAGCTGAATAAACATCAGGGCTTTCAACCTTATTAACTATGGTCTTTGCATCCGCAAAAATCAACTCTGTTTCTGAATTAATATCCCATTCTTCATCCAATCCTTCGATGTGTTCGGTAACATAATTGAACTGTGAAAACTTATTGTGGGTATTGATTTGCGCCCCTCTGCCTTTTGAATATTCTGCTTCCATCTTATAAGATTTATTTGGGTATTAATTATTTTATTTCTATCTTTGCCGACTTTCTAAGCAATATTAAGCCGCAAAATTAATCAAAAAATAATTAATAAAACACCTAAAATATGTACTTCGCCTCAAACATTAAAACCCTTCGGAATAGAAGAGAACTTACCCAGGAGGAAGTCTCAACTTCCCTTAATATCAAGCGTTCTACGCTCGGTGGTTATGAAAATAACATAGCACAACCGAGCCTTGAGATGCTTATGGAATTCGCTTCCTTTTATAAGATTTCAATAGATGATTTATTGCGGGTAGATCTGTCAAAGTTGCCGGATGACAAGCTCAATAAGATAGAGCAAAACCTGGAACAATTCATCAAAGGTTCGAAGTTGCGAGTCCTTGCTTCAACTGTTGATAAGGAGAATAAAGATAATGTGGAATTGGTTCCATTAAAGGCTGTGGCAGGCTACACTAATGGTTATGCCGACCCTGAATTCATCAGTACGTTGCCTTCTTTTCAGATTCCTTTTCTGTCAAGAGACCGCAAGTACCGCGCATTTCAGATTAAAGGGGACTCTATGCTACCGATTAAGAATGGTTCTTATATCATTGCCGAGTTTGTTCAGAACTGGTATGAAGTAAAAGATGGGGAAGCGCATATAATTCTTACTAAGGATGACGGCATTGTTTTCAAGATTGTGTATCCTGCCATCAAAACCAAAAGGAAGCTTTTATTGAAGTCTTTGAATGCTTCTTATGAACCTTATGAAATTAATATTTCAGAGGTAGTAGAGATGTGGAAGTTCACTAATTATATCAGTGCCGAGCTTCCTGAAGCAGATATTTCGCAAGATGATTTGCGGAATACGGTCTTCCAGTTAAGCAAGGATGTGAAAGAGATCAAGAAGGCGATAAAAACAAATTTATAGCAGTAAAACAAGAACAATAAATAAGGAAATTTATTATTCATAATTCCTTATACCATACCGCTGCATCAAGTTAGTAAAGCGATGAATGCTATCATTCAGAAACATGCGAGATAACTACCGGTAGAAAATGTATCTTTGCACAAAATATTTAATCAAATTTATAGATAAATAAGGATGAAAAAAGGTATCAAAACAATACTCGCAATTTTAGTGGTTATTACTACACTTTCCTTCGCTTTTCAGAAGGAAGATGACAGGATTTATTATGATAAAAACAGGCCTCTTGTCTGGGAAGATTTTAAAGGAAAACCTGATTTCGGTGTTGGTGATGCTGCCTTGACTTTCACGAGAATGAAGAATAATTTCTCGTGGTCTAATGACAGTGCGACGATTAATTTGCAATCTTATTTTGACAAGACTAAGTCATGGGTTAAGAAAGATAAAAAGACGGACTATCTATTGAAACATGAACAAGGACACTTCGATATTTCACAGATTTATTTTTGTAAATTGGTGAAGGAAATTCAGGAAACAAAGTTCTATGCCAAGACATTTGGTGATGAAGTAAACAAGATGATTGCTGCTAATTCTAATGAATTAAATAAGGAACAAGCTTTGTATGATAAGGAATCAAATCATTCGATAATAGAGCCTAAGCAAAAGGAATGGAATGACAAAATAGCCCGTGAATTAAAAGAGTTTGAGCCTTATCAGTCAACGAAGATTGTTGTGAAGCTTTGGTAAATAATGGCAACGAGGAAATTCAGCATTGGGGACTCTGTTCGGTTTTTGAATGAAACAGGAGGTGGTGTGGTGTCAGGAATAATTTCAAATGAATTAGTATTGGTGTCAGTAGAAGATGATTTTGAATTCGAATATGACACGGATCAGTTGGTATTAGTTAATCCTAAAAACAAGAATGGTGCACCGGAAGTTGTCATTAATAAACCAAAAGCCACTCCCTTTAATCATGTTATTACAGGGAAAGAAGGACTCTTTTTGGCCGTCACGAAAGAGGAGGACGTTGAGAATCCTTTGCATCATACTTATATGGTTAATAACAGCAATTTTATCGTGCTATATTCATTTAATATTATTCATAGGAAAGATATCATTGGTATAAATTCAGGGGTCATAATTCCATTGTCGAAACACTTGATTCATGTGGCTCATCAAAAGGAAATTGATGAGTGGAACGGCGTTTTGGTGGATGCCGTCTTCTATCAGAAAGGTTTTTATAAACCTCTTGAACCTGTTTCTAAACGTATAGATTTGGGGCTTTCTTCTTTTACAAGATTGAAGAATTATAAGAAGATAAATTTGATGGATAAGGAAGCTTTTATATTCAATGTTTATCTCAAAGAGGAGGTGAAGAAAGAAGAAGTAAAGAAGGTTGTCACTCCTCAAAAACCATTCAGGATAGGGGAGAAAACTAACTTGCAAAAGGAGAGGAAAGAAGTCAATGAATTCACAGGAGTTACTTCTATGGAAGTGGATTTGCATATCGAAGAATTGGTAGAAGATATTCGCGGGATGAGTAATGGTGAAATTATTCAAATCCAATTAAAACACTTCCAAAAGAAACTCGATGAAGCCATCGCAAAGAAGATGAGAAGTATTGTTTTTATTCATGGAGTTGGCAAGGGGGTGCTGAAGAATGAAATCATTTTTATTCTCAAAGGAATGCCCGAACTCACCTACTCTGATGCTTCTATGGCGAAGTATGGAGGCGGTGCTACCGAAGTATTTCTATTCTAAACTTAAATCATTCTCTTGATAAGCCTCAAGGTATGAGTATATTTATTCATTTCTTTATTGAATATTCCATGATGATCTATGTCATTAATCTTAACGTGTCCGCTGGCATGAATGACTTTGCCAGACTTGATTAAGATGCCTACATGAATGATTTTCCCTTCTTCATTATCAAAGAAAACCAAGTCGCCAGGTTCTGCATTTTCAAGGATTTCTATTGTCACACCTTGTTCTGCTTGTTGATTTGCATCACGTTTTAATTTCATGCCACTTAATTTATAAACCATCTGTGTGAAGCCACTACAATCAGTTCCAAAGGGGCTTCTGCCTCCCCATAAATAAGGGGCATTGAAGTAATGATAGGAGTTCTCTATTACCATCTTTTTATCAGGTAGGCTCAATGAAATTACTTCACTTTCATAAGTATATTGTTGATCTGAAATCTTGAACTTCTTATTAGTATAAAAAGGCAGTGTGCTTCCAATCAAAATAGGTACTGGTAAAGTTTCATTCAATATTGCAATCTGAACAATGTCACGACTTATAGAATGATTGTTTTTATTGAGGGATAGAAAATCTTCATTTGATAAAGGAATACTTTGTTTAACATCAATCCATCCTTCATATCCATCATAGGCTAGACGAATTCGAATCCAGTTCTTTTGTTTCTCAAGGATTTCAAAATGCTCTCCAAAGAGAACTTGAGTAACCATTTCAGACTTATCTGAAGGCTCAAAACGCACTGGAATTACAGAGAGATTGCAGATAGCAGATTCCATTTTTAGATTTAGATTTTTGATTTACGGATAACTATATATTTTTGCGCAATGAATTTACCACATACATCTGTGTTATATCTTTTCGATTTCATAATAATTTATAATAGGTTTAATTTGTTTCAATGGATGCAATATTAAGAAAAATAATTTACACTTTCAGGACTAAAAACTATGATAAAATCAGTAATCAATTTTCAGTTACAAAGGATTAAACGTAATCTTATAACATTCTCATTAATGGGAATCACTTCGATTTTTGTCTTATATGTTGGTTACCGACACGATACTTTGGTTCGGGGTATTGTCTATTTATTTGTGATGTGGCTATGTTCCTTTTGCATTGACTTTTATGCTATCTGGCGACCTGCAAAGAATGATTTTATCGTAAGAAATCCCAAGAAGGAAACCATCTTGTTTGTTGTATGTATTATTGGATCGGCTTTATTCTTCTTCCTTCGATTTTCTGGTATTCTTAATTGGGATACACTTCAAGGAATTGTAAAATTAGCAATTGCTGTTCTCTTGATTTTTGCTTTTCCCATCGCCTTAGCTGTAATTCTTTTGCTGATGAAATATAAACCTTTTGATTTGGGAATAAGGCTTCAAGGTTTTATAGTTGTGATTCCGGTGATTGTTATTTGCGCCATTACCAATAGAATTATTTCTCCAGACAGTCTGACATGGGATAGAGTAGTTTCGGAAGGCGGGGGGATCATTGGTGCTTTATTTACAGGATTTATTGTTGCAGGTCTTTCTGAAGAATTCTTCAGGGTAATAGGTCAAACAAGAATTGGGGAATTGTTATCAAATAAAGGCTATGGATGGTTTATCACTACTGTTATCTGGGCATTGTTTCATGTCCCGAAATGGTATTCGGATGAACATAATCTTGTCGAAGCATTATTAGGTTCTATCAGAATTATTCCACTTGGATTAATGTGGGGATACATGACTCATCGGACGAAAAGTATATTACCTGCCGTGATAGTTCATGGTACTAACTTCTGGGGATTACAAAACTTCTAAATTAAAGAAGTTTTATCTTTGAACAGAAGCTTTAAATTTGTTAATAGCGTTTTTAGAGAAGTCAGAGAGAATCAGTTTGCCGCTCATTTCTGCACGTTCAAAGAGCAACGAATCCCAATTGTCAGCGTCTTTCCAAAAGGCTTTTTTTAATAATTTCATTGCCTCCGGATTGCTTTCGGAAAGTTTTTTCGCAAGATTATTTATTCCTTTATCTAATTCTTCAATTGATGAAAATGTTTCTGCATACATACCTTTTTCTTTTGCCCATATAGAATCTTTCCAACCTGTAGCATTGATGGCAAGGTCTGTAAAAGCGCCAACACCGATCTTCCTTTCTACAGCGGGACCTACTACAAAAGGACCTATGCCGATAGCCAATTCGCTCAATTTAACAGACGCACTGCTATGTGCTAAAGCATAATCAGCAGCACATGCAAGACCAACACCTCCGCCCACCGCCTTGCCTTGTACACGTGCAATTACAAATTTAGGAGCGTTCCTCATAGCATTAATAACCAATGCAAAGCCGGAGAAAAATTCCTTGCCTTTTTCAAAAGTGTCTATTGCTATTAATTCATCAAAAGAAGCCCCGGCGCAAAAGGTTTTCTCGCCTTCACTTTTCAAAATAATAACTTTACAATCAGGATTAATACCAGCATCGGTAATAGCATCAGCTAATTGATGTAAAAGAATGCCAGGCAATGAATTGCTTTGCGGATGGAAGAAAGAAACTGTCCCGATTCCATTATGAATCGAGGTTTCTACGCTACCATTTTCAATCATAAATTAAAAGGAGCTTTAAGACTGGGAATAAGCAGGTAATTTACCTTCTTCTACAAGTCTTAAAATCTTAGTCTTATGCAACTGGAAGTCGCCAAAACACAATGCAGAAAGCATATCTTCCCTTGTCATATCAGGGTTTTTCAATTCTTCCTTGATTTGCTTGGAGCATCTGTCCACATACTTCTCAAAACGTTCGGGAGCCCAAACAAATTCAAACTCCTTCCAGTCTTCACGTTCTCTGTTAATAATAAATTCTTCAGGCAGATCACCGCTGATTTTGCTTCTCACATCCATTCCTTCAAAACGCTTGGGAATCAAGCGGCTGTCAAACATAAAAGGTCGTGTAACCTCGATTACATGAACCTTCTTCCTGGCATCAGCAAAGCCCAATCCTGTGATTCTCAAACCTAATTTCTTTAGGGGAGCATACTTCTTTTCAAACCTTTTTAATGTATCGTACATGACAAATTTATAAATGAATCAGGCTGCAAAG
>JABDAW010000088.1 GCA_013288905.1 Bacteroidota bacterium
TTTTGGATCAATTGGATGAATTACTCGGTGAATCTCCCAATGCTAATTATTTAAGAAATCTATTCAATAAAGCTTATGAAG
The DNA here is from genome assembly GCA_013288905.1 of Bacteroidota bacterium. Lineage (GTDB taxonomy): Bacteria > Bacteroidota > Bacteroidia > AKYH767-A > JABDAW01 > JABDAW01. The sequence continues at coordinate 82 of JABDAW010000088.1, forward strand.
AGAATGAGAATTTATCTGCTGCCACAAGATATTTGGTGAATGATTTATTTGGGAAACATGGCTTGGTGATTATGGATGCCAGCCATCCTTCGCTGAAAGTGGAATTCGTCGAGAACATGAAAGAAGATTTATTGAATTCAAAGAATTTCAATGCTGTAACTAAGACGATGAAGTCTCTTGATAAAGATTATAAGATACAGGTTAATCCTCGAGAAATAAATTTGTTTTACATGAAGGATAATCTTCGTGAACGTATTGTAAAATTGGATGAAAACAACTTTGAAATCTTAAATTCTGAAATAAGATTTTCTAAGGATGAAATCATTTCTGAATTAAATGATCATCCAGAACACTTTAGTCCAAATGTTGTGTTGCGACCTGTATATCAACAAAGGATTTTACCTAATCTTGCTTATATCGGCGGACCTGCCGAGATTGCTTATTGGTTGGAATACAAGGAAATGTTTGATAGTAATAATGTTTTCTATCCTATACTCATGTTACGCAATTCTGTTCTTTGGATTGATGATAATTACGTCTCAAAGATGGAAAAGCTTAATCTTGATATTCCCCCTATATTCAGGGATACTGAGTCCTTGGTAAAGGAATATGTCATTCAAAATTCTGACAATGTGATTGACTTCGAAAAAATGAAATCAATGCTATCCGAAAGCTATAAAAGTATTGCTGCCGAAGCTATCAAGATTGATAAAACTTTGGTACCTGCAATTGATGCCGAACTCCAAAAGCAAATGAATTCATTGGAAGGCATCGAAGGTAAAATCATCAGAGCTCAAAAGAAGAAGATGGAGACTTCAGTGAATCAAATTCGGAATATTAAAATAAAATTATTCCCTAATAATAGCCTTCAGGAGCGTCAAGATAATTTCATTCCATATTATTTGAAATATGGTCCTGAATTTATTGAAACGCTCATTGAAAACTTAAATCCTTTTGAAAAGCAATTTGTAATTTTTAGTGAAAGGAAGAGTGGATAATGATAATCTTCTCAGATGAATCATTAAGCTAAACCATTTTTCCTTTCCTCGACATGAATGTGTACATGGCAGGAATAACAAAGAGTGTAAGTATTAACGAAAACATTAAGCCACCGATAACTACAATTCCTAATGAAACACGGCTGGTGGAGCCTGAACCCAATGCCAAGGCAATAGGTAATGCACCTAATGCGGTTGCAAGGCTGGTCATTAATATCGGACGAAGACGGGAGGCGGAGGCATCTTTGACAGCTTCTAATATGGATAATCCTTGCTCTCTTCTTTGATTGGCAAATTCAACAATGAGGATGCCGTTTTTAGTTACTAATCCAATAAGTACTATAATGCCTATCTGACTGAAAATATTTAAAGTCAGATTGAAGTACCACAGAGAGAGTAAGGCTCCAGCTAAGGCTAAAGGCACAGTGATCATAATGATGAAAGGATCAATAAAACTCTCAAATTGAGCGGCGAGAACAAGATAAATCAATATTAAAGCAAGCACAAAAGCAAATACAATATTGGATGAACTTTCCGCAAAGTCTCTTGAAGGTCCTGCAAGGGATGTTGTGAAAGATTTGTCGAGGACTTTGGCAGCGATTTTATTCATAGCATTGATACCATCACCAATTGTTTTTCCGGGAGCTAGCCCTGCCGAAACTGTTGCCGATTCATAGCGGTTGAAGTGATACAACTGCGGCGGGTCCACCTGTTCAACTACCTTTACTACATTATCCATCTGCACCAATCCACCTGCACTATTTCTTATGTAAATAGATTTTAAATCCAATGGTTCATCACGATTTGCGCGATCAAACTGACCAATTACCTGATATTGTTTTCCATTAATGATAAAGTAGCTCATCCTCGATCCACTAAAGGCTAATTGCAGGGTATGAGCAATATCAAGGACAGATATACCCAAGGTCTTGGCACGCTCTCGGTCTATTGTAACGACCAGTTCGGGCTTGTTGAATTTAAGATCAGAATCATAGCCAAGGAAGTCGGCGGTATCTTTCCCAACCTCTTCCATGAACTTGGGAAGGTATTCTCTAAGCTTCTCAAAGTTGGCTGCCTGCAATACAAAGCGCACCGGAAACCCAATCTTAGAAGCCGTACCAATACTGATGGTTTGCTCTTGAAGAACAAAAGCCTTGGCACCAGGAAAGTTGCGAAGATTTCGATTGATATAGTCGGCAAGTTGCTGCTGGGAGCGGGTTCTATCTGGAGGATCAGGGAATACAATTCTGAAATAACCTGTATTAACAGCACCCGAACCGGCGAAGTTCGGAGAGGTAACACTTATCAGAACTTTCTTTTCAGGAATAGAATCATTGATGAATTGAGTGACGCCATCCATGAAAGATCCCATAGCTTCGTAAGAGGTTCCTTCAGGGGCAATTGCTTGCATACGAAGTAGACTTCTATCTTCGAGAGGAGCTAATTCTGACTGGAGAGAATTGCCAATAAAATAAATCAGACCAAGAGAAATAAAAATTATAACAAAAGCAATCCACCGAAAGTTTAGGAACTTGCCCAGCGCATTGGCATAGCTGTTAATCATGTTGACGAAGAAAGGTTCGGTAGCATCATAGAACTTAGAATTCTTATGATTCTTTCTGATCATCTTCACATTAAGAACAGGTGTCAAAGACAAGGAAACAAAGGCAGAAATAAGCACCGCCCCCGCCACAACTATCCCGAACTCTCGAAACAATCTTCCAACAAACCCCTGTAGAAATATAATAGGTAAAAAGACAGCAGCAAGAGTAATAGAAGTAGATACTACAGCAAAGTAAATCTCTTCGGAACCTTTGATAGAAGCCTCAAGAGGACTCATGCCAGCTTCTACTTTCTTATAGATATTCTCTGTGACAACTATACCATCATCTACCACTAATCCTGTTGCAAGTACGATTGCTAATAAGGTCAAAATATTGATGGAGAAACCTGCAAGATACATGATGAAGAAGGCACCTATTAAGGATACCGGAATATCTATCAAAGGACGGAAGGCAATCAGCCAATCGCGGAAGAATAAATAGATGATCAAGACCACCAAAAGGAATGCAATACCAAGTGTTTCCTCCACTTCATCAATAGAACGTTTAATGAATTTAGTATTGTCTAATGCTATATTCATCTTATAATCTTTTGGGATAGTCTTCTTGATTTCTTCGTATCGTTTATAGAATTCCTTTGCGATGTCAATGTAATTGGCACCTGGTTGCGGTAGTAGTCCTAAACCAATCATCGGGATACCTGATTCTTTCAAGATAGTCTCTTCGGTTTCCGCGCCCAATGCCGCATAGCCTATGTCTTTAAGACGTACCACTTTGTTGTTATCCGCTTTGACGATAAGGTTATTGAAGTCGTCTTCAGTTCTTAATTTACCAACTTGCCTTACATTTAATTCTGTTGTATTTCCTTCAATTTTTCCTGCCGGAAGTTCCACATTCTCTGCATTCAAGGTATTCTGAATATCCAATGGAGTCAAGCCATAGGACGCAAGTTTAGTAGGATCCATCCAGATACGCATGGCATATTTCTTTTCTCCCCAAACTTGAATATCACTTACCCCAGGGATAGTCTGTAAACGTTGCTGCACGACATTTTCTGCATAATCGCAGACTTCTAATTGGCTCTTGGTATCGCTTTGAAGTGTGAGGGCAAGGATAGCATCAGAGTTGGCATCGGCTTTAGTAACAACAGGCGGCGCATCAATATCAGTAGGTAAAAGCTTCACGCCTTGTGCTACTTTATCACGGACATCATTGGCAGCAGTTTCCAAATCTGCATCCACATTAAACTCTACTGTGATGGTACTTGATCCCAATGCACTGCTTGATGTTATTGTTCTGATTCCCGCTATTCCATTGATGCTTCGTTCCAGAGGCTCTGTAATTTGTGACTCGATAACATCGGCATTGGCACCTGTATAATTGGTCTTGACAGTGATGATAGGAGGGTCAATGGAGGGATATTCTCGCACGCCAAGATACTTATATCCGATTGCCCCAAAAAGAACGATGGCAACAGACATAACGGTCGCAAGGACCGGGCGTTTTATACTTACAGAAGATAAACTCATCGTTATTATTTAATCTTTTCTGTAGAGATGATCCTGATAGGCATGCCATCCCGCAATTGCAGCATGCCGGTAGTGATGATGGTATCTCCGGGCATCAAGCCTTTCGTAATTTCTATGGAAATATCATTCCTGATGCCTGTTTCTACCAGTTGTGATTGTGCGATGCCATTCCGGGAAACAAAGACTTTCTGATTCTTAAGCCCGGGAATAATACATTGCGTAGGCACCATGATTACATTCTCAAGATGTTGCAGAACCAATTCTATGGAAGCGAAAGCACCGGACAGCAAAGTATTATCTTTATTTGATGCCTTAGCCCTGATCTGTAGGGTTCTTGAAGCAATGTCAATGCGAGGCTCGATTGCATAAATAGAACCTTTATATTTCTGAGAAGAACCTGCTATCGTAAAGATAATTTCATCACCAGCACGCACTTGATTCATATATTTTTCAGGAATAGAAAAGTCAATCTTTACTGGATCAAGTTCCTCGAGATTCGCGACTATTGTTGTATTAGAAATATAACTGCCTTCGCTCACACTTTTCAAACCGATGGTTCCATCAAAAGGTGCTTTAATCTCTGTCTTTGCTATTTGGGCTTTTGCTAATTCTACATCGGCTTTTGCCCCATTCAATACATTTACAGCCGCATCATATTCACCCTGAGAAATGCCTTTAATATCCAATAATTTCTTCTCACGAAACTCATTATCTTCATCTAATTTCACAGCAGATTCAGCCTTCTTGAGATTTGCCTGCAAATCTGAATCATTAATCTTCACCAGCAAATCGCCTTTCTTCACTTTGCTTCCTTCTTTGAGATAAAGACCTACAATCTTCCCTGCTGTTTCGCATTGCAATTGAACTTCTTCATTGGCAAGGATGCTTCCGGTGGCTTGAATTTTATTATCAATGGTTTGCAAGGAGGCAACATATCCAGTTACCATGACTGCTTGCCCCACGGTTACCGGAACAGCAATTTTGGCAGCCGCTTCTTCATTCTTTTTAATCTTTATCCATACCAGCAGAGCCACTACTGCTGCAATGATTAGTAAGGTTATAATATTTTTTATTTTCATCAATTAAATTATCTTGCAAGGGGCGCAAATTTATAGTTTTAAAGGTTACTACCGAGTTAAAAGATTAATTAATTTGTTCTCGTCATGCTGCCACTAACCTCCTCAATACTTTAAATTCTTTTGTAGTTTTGCAGACTCAAAATAAAAATATGAAGGAAGCTGCTGAAAAATTGTATAAAGAATTGTTGGATGATATTGAAAAAATAGGTCATCAATATTCCCAAAGGGAGAAGGCTCTCGATAAATTCACAAAGGAACTGGAAGAGTTTAATGAGCGAATAAAGAATAAAGTTCAGAGTTTGGTATTCCTTATCGAATCAAAAGATTCGGAGGAATATAAGGCTCTTTATGCCCAAAACTTACCGTTCATGGAGGTCGCTTTGCCTTATCTGAAGGATGTTGCAGAATATTATGACGTAAGGATTACGTACCGCAATGCAGTAAATAAAATGAATGAAGAAATTATCGTTAAAGTAAGGGATGCGGACGAAGATAATATGGAAGAATTTGTCGGCGATGTCAGAAAGATAATGAGGGATTGGTTTGATGAACTGGATTATTTGGCTTCACAGGTTAATGACCAGATGAAGGTAGTTTTTGAAGACCAGAAAATTGTTGCGGAAATTTATAATTCCATGCTTCAATGATTAATAATTAATAAGGCTTAATTGATCGGAATGTATTGGCATGAATCCGATTCTAAGAATTAAGCCTGGTAAAAGATGTATATATATTAAAGGAGTGGGCACGGTTCCGTTTTCCCGAAACAGGGCAAAACTTTTGTATATAGGCACTTCGCTTTCTGGAAGGAATCTCCTTTGAGACGCTATTATACAACCTCTGTTCTGAATAATCGTTTTATTGTTGCCCGCAAGGGCGGAGCAATCATAAAACGATTAAAGATTTGACGACTTTTAAAAGTTACCAATCCTTATCCCTAATGTTTTGAAGTATAATAGACCAATCAGCCTACCGGCTTTCACCTATTTGTTCGAATAATTGAACTCAAATTTAGAAAAAGTGCTCTCCCAACTTCCAGTTCTGTTCCGTCGAAACTTGGTTTCGTTCGAACGAAAATGGTTTTCGTTGGAACGAATTTAAAAAAACACGTTCAGGGTTCCAATAGTAACGCGTCAGACTCGGGGCATGACGCGTTGGTTTTGGGTTTCGTTCGAAGAAACCGATTTCCAGGCGAACAAACTGACGAAATAGCGCCTGAACCTCCACTTCATTGGCATCAGACCATGGTTTCGTTCGAACGAAACCCCGGTCCAACGCAACACACTCCAAAGGTAACGCGTTACTACTGGAAGCTAACACGACGATTTTGAGGGTTTATTTTGGAATCACACTTCTTTATACAAAAATTTAAGAGGTAAATTACCTCTTTTTCTGTTACCATTTATTGATGAACAGAAGTGTTTCCAATTTTTCTTTCATCGTTTTCAGATAGCAACCGCTTATGCGGTGCTGCATGAAAATGATGATGGAGGCTATGAATAATGAGATGTCTATATTCCTCATTAACTTTTCACTATCTTTTTCTATCTTTGCGCCCCCAAGAATTATGGATATGATAAAAGTTACTTTTCCTGATAAGAATATAAGAGAATACGCGGCTGGAACGACTGCGCTGGAGATCGCTAAAAGCATCAGCGAGGGCTTGGCGCGGAATGTGCTGGCGGCGAAGATTAATGGCGAAGTCTGGGATGCGACGCGGGCTATCAATAATGATTGTGAATTGGAATTGCTGACTTGGGATGCGCCGCAAGGGAAGTCAACGATGTGGCATTCGTCGGCGCACTTGATGGCGGAGGCTTTGGAATCCTTTTATCCCGGCACCAAATTCGGCATCGGACCTCCTATTGAGAATGGTTTTTATTATGATATTGACCTTGGCGATAAATCAATTTCTTCGGATGACTTTAAGAAGATTGAAGAGAAGATTTTGGAATTGGCAAAGAAGAATGAGGTGTATGTTCGTAAGGAGGTTTCTAAGGACGATGCAATCGCATATTTCACCGAGAAGGGCGATCAGTATAAGTTGGATTTATTGAAGGATTTGGCGGATGGAACAATCACTTTTTATACCCAGGGAAACTTCACCGATTTGTGTCGCGGACCACACATTCCAAATACAGGTTTTATCAAAGCCGTGAAATTGATGAATGTTGCCGGGGCATACTGGCGCGGCGATGAGAAAGGCAAGCAATTGACACGGGTTTATGGCATCACTTTTCCTAAGCAAAAGGATTTGACGGAATACCTCACGATTTTGGAGGAAGCCAAGAAGCGCGATCATCGCAAGTTGGGTAAGGAATTGGAATTATTTACTTTCTCTGAAAAGGTTGGTGCAGGGCTTCCGCTTTGGTTGCCGAAGGGCGCAATGCTTCGCGAACGTTTGGAGAATTTCTTGAAGAAGGCGCAGATAAAGGCAGGCTACCAACCTGTAGTTACGCCGCATATCGGGCATAAGGAATTGTATGTTACTTCGGGGCATTATGAGAAGTATGGAGCGGATTCTTTTCAATCAATAAAGACACCGCAAGAGGGCGAAGAATTCTTTTTGAAACCGATGAATTGTCCGCATCATTGTGAGATATATAAGTCTAAGCCCCGTTCTTATAAAGATTTGCCAGTTCGTTTGGCAGAGTTCGGAACGGTTTACAGGTATGAGCAAAGTGGCGAGCTTTCGGGCTTGACACGGGTTCGCGGATTTACTCAAGATGATGCCCATTTGTTCTGCCGCCCAGACCAGGTTAAGGAAGAATTTATTAAGGTAATTGATTTGGTATTGTATGTTTTCAGAGCATTGGATTTGGTGAATTATGATGCGCAGATTTCTTTGAGAGATCCGGAGAATAAAGCGAAATATATCGGCTCGGATGAGAATTGGGAGAAGGCTGAAAATGCCATTATCGAAGCTGCCAAGGAAAGGAATTTGAAGACGGTTGTGGAATTGGGTGAGGCTGCTTTCTATGGTCCTAAGTTGGATTTCATGGTGAAGGATGCTTTGGGAAGGAAGTGGCAGTTGGGAACGATTCAAGTGGATTACAACCTTCCTGAACGTTTTAATTTGGAATATAATGGCAGCGATAATCAGAAACATCGCCCTGTAATGATTCATCGTGCGCCTTTTGGTTCCTTGGAAAGATTCATTGCTTTATTAATTGAACATTGTGCCGGAAACTTCCCATTATGGCTCACTCCGGAGCAAGTTATCATCCTTCCAATCAGCGAACATTTCAATGAATATGCAAAAAATGTGTACAATGTCCTGAATAATTCCGATATTCGCCCCCTCATAGATGAAAGAGCAGAGAAAATTGGAAGAAAAATCAGGGATGCCGAAATTAAAAAGATACCGTACATGTTGATTGTAGGAGAAAAAGAACAAGAGAATGGAACCGTCGCTGTGCGGAAGCATACCGAAGGGGATAAGGGCATTGTGAGTATCCAGGAATTCATAACAATGATTCATAATGAGGTGAATGAGAAACTGGCGGCTATTGAAGGGAATTAATAAGAACAATGAAACAAGAAATAAATACAAAAGCGCAAAAGTCATTTGATGAAGCAACACGTTTCATGGGGAATGCGAAGAAGGAATTGCAGTTGGCGAAGAAAAATGGCAATGCTTATGAAGATATTAAACACTTACAAGTGGCATGTGGAACTGCATATTTGGCAGTATTGAAGGCTGTTGATGGAATTTTTATTATTAGAAATATCCCTAAACCACATAAAAAAGGAAGACGTTCAATCGAATATTATACAGAAGGATTATCTCATGTTGACAACAAAATTTTAGCTTCATTAAATAATGCCTATACCACGTTGCATTTGTATGGATATTATGATGGTTATAACAATGTTAAGGCTATTTCAACGGGTTTTGAAGATGCTGAAATCATCCTTAAGAAACTAAAGCAGATGCTTTAGATATTAAAGAATAAAGTAATAAATTAATTTATAAATAAACCAAGTAAAGGAGAACATATTATAGCAAAAAGTACCTACAGACCGAAGCCGGTCTTTAAAAAGCCAGTAAAGGGTCCATACGTTCGGAGAGTATGGGCTAAAAAAGAAGATGAGCACAGAATTAATGATCGGATTCTTGCCCCTTTTGTGAGATTAGTCGGGGATAATGTGAAGCCCGATATTTATTCTTATGAGGATGCCATCCGAATGGCGCATGAATTGGAACTTGATCTTGTGGAGATTGTGCCTACTGCAGAGCCGCCGGTTTGTAAGATTATAGAATATCAGAAGTTTCTATATGAAAAGAAGAAGAAGGAAAAGGAACAAAAAGCAAAGAATTCAAAGGTTGTGATGAAGGAGATTCGCTTCGGACCTAATACTGATGATCATGATTTTGATTTCAAGGTCAAGCATGCAATTAAGTTCTTGCAGGAGGGAAATAAAGTGAAGGCTTATGTTCATTTTAGAGGAAGGACGATTGCTTATAAAGAAAAAGGTGAAGTATTGTTGTTGAAGTTTGCAACTGAATTAGAGGAGTATGCTAAAGTTGAATTGATGCCGAAGTTGGAGGGGAACAAAATGTTTCTTTTCCTGAACCCAAAGAAGAAGAGTTAAATTAAAAAATATAAATAATTAAATAATAAATAAAATGCCAAAAATGAAGACGCATTCGGGAGCTAAAAAGCGTTTCTCCTTGACGGGGACCGGAAAAATTAAGAGAAAACATGCTTATAAAAGTCATATTCTGACGAAGAAAACTATTAAGCAGAAACGTAACCTGACAAAGTCAGCAATCCTTGATCCGAGTGATGAAGGTAGAGTAAAAAGAATGTTGACGATTGGGAAATAATTGACAATTGATAATTGACAATTGACATTCCAAAATCGTAAATCAAAAATTGTAAATTAAAATAATGTATAACCAGGTACTTAGCACAAAAGATTTCCATTGGATTGGGGACGCTAACGCCAAAAAATTAAAGTAAAATGCCAAGATCAGTAAACGCCGTAGCTTCGCGGAAAAGAAGAAAGAAAGTATTAAAGCAAACCAAAGGTTATTGGGGTGCAAGAGGTAATGTTCACACCGTTGCGGTGAACACATTAGAGAAAGGTTTGGGGTATGCCTACCGTGACCGCAGGGCTAAGAAAAGAAATTTTCGGGGCTTGTGGATTCAGCGGATTGGAGCTGCTGTTCAGCCTTATGGATTGTCTTATTCTGTGTTCATGGGTAAGATTCACAAGAACAATATTAACCTGAACAGGAAGGTTCTTGCCGATTTGGCGATGAATGAGCCTGATGCTTTTAAGGGGATTGTTGATTCATTGAAGTAATTGACATTCTTCAACAGATATGGAGCCTCTTGATAGAAATATCGGGAGGCTTTTTTATTGGGATGTGGTTTTGATGAATGGATTTTATTTCAAAACTGGGTTTTAGGGGTTGGAGGTATGCTGGGCGCGGGTTTCGGTATCATTAAAAAGAGCGTTGGCAAGACCTTAGTAACCATAAACAAGTCCTTAGTAAGCATTGGCAAGTCATCAGTAAGCATAAATAAACCATACCCTTCCAAAAACAAGGTCTTAGTAGGCATTGGAAAGGTCTTAGTAAGCATAAATAAGCCAATGACTACCTAAAACAAGGTCTTGGTAGTCATTGGCAAGACCTCGGTAAGCATAAGTAAGTCGTACC
>JABDAW010000089.1 GCA_013288905.1 Bacteroidota bacterium
AATCATCTATAATCTTCAAGGCATGGAGCTGAAACGCTATGAGGTTGATAACACTTTCCATAACCTCATCATCAACAACAGCGACCTGCATTCCGGCACCTACTTCTATCAACTCCTCACCAATAGCGGCGCTACCGGGGCTAAGAAGATGATTGTCGTGAAATAGTTATGAGTTATGAGTTATGAGTTATGAATTATGAGTTTGCGAAAACTCATAACTCATAACTCATACTTCATATCTCATAATTATTCCCTTTTTTTATTAATCAAATAAACCCCAGACAGTATAGTCGCCATTCTGAAAAGTCGGGGTGGCGAGATTCGAACTCACGACTTCCACGTCCCGAACGTGGCGCGCTACCAGGCTGCGCTACACCCCGAAAGATTAAGTATCCGATACGGCGCAAAGATATAATTCCATCGCAAAAATACATGACAAATTAAACATGGTTTTACCTGTTGCAAATCCCTTTGTAAGGACAATATTTACATTGCTCCTCATCCTCAGTTTGAACAAAAGGAAGTTCGGTATTGAATATCGAATTTATCAAAGATTTTAATTCATCTTCAAAGAAATTAATTTCTTCATTGCTAATGACAGAGCCTTTATTCAGCCACAGTATTCCATCGCTTAACTGCCTCAAAGGATAGATGCCCGTCATGATCGTTTCGCCAAAAAGTTTTTGATGAAAGAGCCAGGCATAAAAGAAAGTCTGGAATACAAATTTATGTTTTGGATCTATAAATATATCAGTTATTTCGGCATCCTTTAAATCCACTTTTCCAGTCTTGTAATCAATGATTCTGTAATTAGAATCCTTCTCTTCAACCCTGTCAATAATGCCTTTGAAATTTACCTGCCGCTCCTCATCCATTTGCAGAACAGAATGCAATTCATCCTCCAATCCGCGGATAATAAAAGGAGTATTTCTTTGATCTTCTTCAAGCACCCGGTTAACCAATTCAAGAAGCACATTCCGAAGCAAAATATTTCTCCCTGCAAGGTCCTTGACATCAGTATATTCAGCCTGAATGGCTTCATCGGTAAGGCGTGTAACATTCTTCTTCAACTCCTCGAAATCTTCCGCATGATACTCCCGATCCTTTTCATAAATATGTTGCATCACATAATGAAAGATGCTGCCGAAAGTGGCGGCTTCCATATCATCTTCCACTTCCTCCTGCTCCTTCAATCCTGCAATATAATGAAAATAAAACCGCAAAGAACATGCAATATAACTACTCAATGCAGAAGCAGAAAATTGCCTTGCAGTATCGGTTTTAATGCCAAGGTATTGATCTAATATTTTCATAACATCCTCACTCTTTGGAATGATGATTGGCGGTGGCTGGACATTAATAATATCAGTGGTCAACAATTGCTTTTTCAGATGAATGGAATGAGGATATTTTCGGGCAAGCTCATACTCCAGTTGCAAGAGATACCGGCTCTTTTCGCCACCAGTGATGCTCTTTACTTCTGTATTATAATAAAGAAATATATTCTTAGCCCGCTGCAATAACCGATAGAAATGATAAGCGAAAACAGCATCCTGATCTTCACCAGTAGGAATTCCAAAAGCCTTACGGAGATTGTATGGAATAAAGGAACTCACATTGACCTTTTTAGGAAGGATTCCTTCATTCATGGAAAGGATAAAAACATTCTGAAAATCCATGGTACGGGTCTCTAAGAAACCCATCACCTGTAGCCCCCTCAAAGGCTCGCCGGTAAAGGGAATGGTAGATGATTTGACGACATCCTTGAAGAGCTTCCAGAAGGAGTCCAGGTTCAACTGAACATTCTGATTTGATATGATATCCTGAAGCCTTTTTAATTGAGTGTAAAAATGATAAATGAATTCGGTCTCAAGATTATCAGAAGTGTCTTTATTCTTCAAAAGATTGTTTCTTATTGCCAAAAGAATATCAAAGAAATAATCAAAGACATCCTCGACTTTTTCTATAGTATTAAATAGTTTAAGAAGTACTGTGGAATCAAGGCTTTCAAGATGATGTCGAGTGATATAAATCCAATTATTTTTCTTATGTTCATACATCCATGTATTTATCTTTTCCTGATCGAAAGAACGGATATAGGGATGATTCAAAATGTTCACAACATCGCGATGATAAAAGACTTCCTTCTTACGATTTTTATTTAGGCTGATTAATTGCTCCATTAATCCGAATAAAGGAGTTGATTGCAAAGGATAACCCATGGTAACATTGATATATTCAACATCATTGGGAAGAGAAGAAAGGAGCGGAAACAGAAGATTTTCATCTGCCAAAACAATAGCAGTTTCATCAGGTTTATTTTCTTTATTTTCGAATAACATTTTCAAGTCATTACCAACTGCCTTTGCTTGTCCCACCTGCAAAGGGACTGCTGTGATAGTGATTTCTTTGGGAATGGTTTCAAAGTAATTTGACTTCCATTGGAAGGGTTCCGAAAGGTTCTTTAATTTAACAAAGAACTTCCCAGCTTCCTGCTTTTTATCCTCTAAATAATAATCATCTGCATCCAGATAAACTTTACCTATACCTTTCTCTGCAAGTTTGGAAAAAATATTCTCCTCTGCCCTTGAAAGTGCATAAAATCCAGCAAATAAAACTTGCTTGAAATTAGTCTTATAGATATATTCTTCAATGTTTTCAGAGATCAATCTATAAGCCCTGCCTTCATAGGTTTGATTCTTTAAAAGAAGAGAATTATTAAAGTCTTCATAGACCTTATTCAATAATTCCCATGTATCTAAAAAGATATTCTTGACAGGGCTAAGTTCCTTATCAGATAAGGTCTTCCAGAACTCTTCAAGATATTGTAATTCTTCAGCATCCAATTGAAATTCATGTTCTATTTCCTTAATTTCAAGAATCCTTTTAAACAAATGTTTTGCAGAAACAAGGCTCCTGTCTATTTCATCAAAATCATTCAGAACCTGAAGTCCCCATGCATAAAATTGCTCAAAACTTTCATTGGGTAAATACTTTTGATAGACACTGAATAGTTCAAACAAAAGGGTGATCTGATCAGGGATTTGATAAGGAGATAAGGTCTGAATAAAGTCTTGGATGGATAGAATTGCAGGCGACCAAACAGGCTTCTCAATTCTCTTTGCCAATTCCTTTTTAAGAAATAATCCGGCTCTCCTTGTAGGAAAAACAATACACAATGTATCAAGATCATCTTGATGATTTGATGCTATTTCTTCAGCTAATTGTTCTATGAATCCAGGCATGTTTTATTCAGGCGGTAAAAGTAGGAAATATGAAAGGATTAGAACTTATTTAGGTATAATCAAGTTTTATTGAATTCTTCATTTAACAATTTCATAATATATAAGAAGAAATAATAAGGTAATTTTGCCCCGTTAAATAATTAAAAAATGAGCGAAATAAATACAGCCTCCATCCTATTGGTGGACGATGAACCGGATATACTCGAGTTCTTGAAGTATAATCTGAAGAAAGAAAACTATCGCGTCTTTACTGCCGGCAATGGCAAAGATGCCATTCAAATGGCTAAGAAGAATATCCCGGATTTAATTCTTCTGGATATTATGATGCCGGAAATGGATGGCATCGAAACATGTCGCCTGATAAAGGATATCCCTGCTTTGAAGGATACTTATATTGTTTTCCTGACAGCAAGAAGCGAAGACTATTCTCAACTCGCCGGTTTTGATGCCGGGGCTGATGATTATGTTTCTAAACCGATTAAGCCAAAGTTGTTAATCAGCAGAATTAAAGCCCTCTTGCGTCGCAAGAAAGGCGAACCCCTTGACCGTAGATTTACTGTTGGCGATATTGAAATTGACCGCGATCAATATCATGTAAAGGTGAAGGGTATTGAAATGGATTTGCCCAGAAAAGAATTTGAATTACTATCTCTGCTTGCTGCGAAACCCGGAAGAGTTTTTACACGCGATGAAATCTTAAGAAGTGTTTGGGGCAACGATGTCTTCGTGGGTGATAGAACAATAGATGTTCACATTCGCAAGATACGCGAAAAGATTGGCGAAGAAAGCATCAAGACCGTTAAGGGTATCGGATATAAGTTTGAATTCTAAAAGATAATTTATATTCGCCGGATGACATCTGGAAATCCTAAGTTAATATCCTTTATCGGTTCTATTGCGCTTTCGTTAATCACTGCAATTGTTTTGCTGTTGATTAATACTATGCCTGACGCCTTCTCTTCGATAAACAATATTGTCATCGTCGCCTTCGTAGTTTTTGTTGTTTCATTTGTAATAACATGGGTGATTATCGAAGTGTTTATTTATCGCAAAATAAAAAGTATTCATGAGACCTTGAACAGGTTCAGAACTCAAAAAGATGTTATCGAAACTTCGGGTAACGGAGAGTTGCTGAATGATATAGTCAAAGAAGTAGAAACATGGGCGCAGCAACGAAAGGATGAAATAGAGAAGCTGAATAAATTAGAAGTTTATCGTCGAGAATTTCTTGGGAATGTATCTCATGAATTGAAAACTCCGGTATTTAATATTCAAGGATACCTCACTACTTTGATTGATGGTGGAATGGATGATCCTTCGATTAATAAAGACTATCTTATTCGTGCTGAAAGAAATGTGGAAAGAATGATTTTTATTGTAGAAGATTTGCAGGCTATAACTCAATTAGAGACTGGCGAATTGGTTTTAGAAAAGGAACGTTTTGATTTAATTGCACTTGTCAAGGAGGTCTTTGATGCTCAGGAATTGAAGGCTAAGGACAAGAAAATTTCCTTTACCTTATTGAATGATCCTGATAAGGCTGTATTTGTTTACGCTGATAAATTCCGAGTGAGACAAGTCCTGACAAACCTTGTCGTGAACTCTGTCACTTATGGAAAAGAGGATGGCGAAACAAGAATTAAACTCTCGGATAGTGGAAAAAATATCCTGATAGAAGTATCTGATAATGGCATCGGCATTGCAAAAGAACATCTTCCAAGATTGTTTGAACGCTTCTACAGAGTGGATAAAAGCCGGTCTCGCGAACAGGGAGGAACGGGGTTAGGATTGGCAATCGTAAAGCATATTATTGAAGCTCACGATCAAAAAATAAATGTAAGCAGTACCGAAGGATCTGGATCAGTATTTGCTTTTATGCTGGAAAAAGACGAATTTTGACCCGCCAAAATTTCTTATTTTCTATTATTCCAAATGAATCAAATTGCTGTATTCGCATCTGGCGAAGGATCCAACGCTGATTGGATATTCAGATTTTTCAAAGATCATGATACTGTGAAAGTATCAACTCTCTATTGTAACAAAGTAGGTGCGCCTGTGCTGGAAAAGGCTTTCAAACGTGGCATTCCAGTCAAATTATTCAACAAAGAGGAATTGAATAATAAGGATCTTATTCTCAAGGATCTTATCGAAAAGAAGATTGATCTGATAGTTCTTGCAGGTTTCCTTTGGCTTATTCCGGAGAAAATTATTGAAGAATTTGACAGCAGGATTATTAATATTCATCCTTCTTTGCTTCCCAAATATGGTGGTGAAGGTATGTATGGCAGTAAGGTTTTTGAGGAAGTCCTGAAAAATAAGGACAAGATGAGCGGCATTACCATTCATTATGTGAACAAGAAATTCGATGAAGGGGAGATTATTTACCAGGCAAAATGCCGTGTAGAAAAAGATGAAACATTAGAATCTTTGGCTGCTAAGGTACATCGCCTGGAGCATCATTATTATCCGATAGTGATTGAAAGGATTCTTAAGGAACAAGATCAAATCAGAGAATTATTATGATAAATATTTACACAGATGGTTCATCAAGAGGCAATCCGGGTCCTGGAGGCTTTGGAATTATTCTTAAATCAGGACAACATTACAAAGAGATTTCGCAAGGCTATCGAAAGACTACCAACAATCGGATGGAGTTAATGAGCGTCATAGTTGCCTTGGAATGCATCAAGAATGAGGGACAGGAAGTCGTCATTACTTCTGATTCAAAATATGTCGTGGATGCTGTCGAGAAGCGTTGGGTTTTTGGTTGGGAGAAGAAGGATTTTAAGGATAAAAAGAATCCGGATTTATGGAAACGATTCTTGAAAATTTATCCGAAACATAAAGTGAAATTTAATTGGGTGAGGGGTCATAATGAACATCCCGAAAATGAACGATGTGATGAACTTGCCGTTTCGGCTGCTTTGTCTGGAAATCTATTGATAGATGTCGGGTATGAGAATGAAATGTAACTCCTCCTTTAGAGTTTTATTCATTCTATTATTCATAAATGACTGTCGGTTTGTATAAACCAAATTTTGTCTTGTCATTCCGACGAAGGAGGAATCCTATAGAAATATGGATAGGATTCCTCCTACGTCGGAATGACAAGCCCTCACAGTTATTATATTGTAATTGTATTCGTGGTGTATAGAAACCGACAGTCATTATTCATAAAATTTCAGCTTTTTAGATATAAAAACAGGGGTTTCCCCTTACTTGCCAAGGGTTACAGCTATGTTTTAGGTTCAAAAAGGCGAAATCTCTTGTTTGCTTTCAGCCTGAACGTAAACAAGGATGACCTGAACGTGAACAAGGATGACTTGAACGTGAACAAGATTGACCTGAACGTAAACAAGGATGACTTGAACGTGAACAAGATTGGGCTGAACGTAAACAAGGATGATCTGAACGTAAACAAGATTGGGCTGAACGTAAACAAGGATGACCTGAACGTAAACAAGATTGGGCTGAACGTAAACAAGGATGACCTGAGCGTAAACAAGATTGGGCTGAGCGTAAACAAGGATAACTTGAGCGTAAACAAGATTAGAGGTCTAATAGACCTTCTATATAGGTTCTACTGGGAATTTTGTGGGTAAAGAGTTATAACGGAATATTAACCAAAATTCAAAGCGATAAACCTTAACCACAGATGCCACAGATTAACACAGATTTTGTTCGACTATAATCTGTGTTAATCTGTGGCATCTGTGGTTAAGGTTTATCTTATTAAATTCTTGTAGAATAAGATTCCCACAAAATTCCCAGTAGAACCTCTATATAAAAACAAGAAGCCCCGCTTTCGCGAGGCTCCTCTCATCAACCTATCAATAAAAAAAACACTCTTTAATCTTTCTAATCTTGTTACAGTGGAAATTATTTCACAACTAACTTGGCACTAAATGGCTGGTTATTTATGATTGCTGTAACGAAATAAATACCTGCTGGCAATGCTGTTTGTGGAGTAAGTTTATAAATATTATTCCCCTTGAATTCATTAATCACCGTAGTTTGAGAAACTGTTCTGCCCGACAAATCGCTGATGGTGAAGGTGGCATTGTCACCTAAATTATCATCAGAATAAATAATATTCACTTCACTGCCATTGCCCGGATTCGGGAAGATCTTAATGGCAGAAACTTCTTCCGCATTAACCTCTACTGCTACCATGTCGAAGGTAGTAACTTTACCATCAAAATCGGTCTGTAATAAACGATAATATGAAACACCCTGAACAGGATTCGCATCATCAAAACTGTATTCACGCAAACTGTTACTGTTTCCAGCGCCCTTCACGGTTCCTATGGAATCAAAAGTAACTCCGTCGGCAGTTCTTTGAATAGTAAAATAATCATTGTTAATTTCGCTTGCGGTAGTCCATGCAGTATGAACGGCTTTGGAAGTTTTATTGTATGCAGCATTGAATGAAATTAACTGAATAGGAAGAGCAATTCCATTACCGGATAAAGTCCAAGGAGAGAATGTCGAAACACCTGAAACAGTGGCACTATATGAGGTAGGATTTGTTTGACCGGCAATCGGTTGATCCCATCCTGCATTATTTTTATTCCAACGTTGAGCTTTAATATTTGTAATAGAACCTACTTCTGTGGAAGCAGCAGTGAAAGTCATTGTAGCAGTCCCTGAAACGCCGCCTTTGGTCAATTGCCAGAAACGTTTTACAGTATTTGCACTGTTATCCAAACCAGAATTGTTACGCATGTGTGTAACTGAATCAGGATTGGTAGGGTAAGGCTGGCAAGTGCTGTTGGTAGGGTAAGTAGCAACAGAAAAGATCCCAACATTACCGGAAGTTACGGTGAAAGAAAAAGGAATTAAAACACCGCCATTCGTTCCAAAAGGATAGACGTGAGTTCCACTTGTAGTGTTGATAGTCCAGGCAATTTTGCTTGAATTATTTGTCTGCTCGCTCTTGATATATCCGGTGCTGTATGTGATGGCTCCTGTTGCAGAATTCAGAATAGAAATTGTATTCTGATTCAAATCAAGATTGCCAGTTCCTAATGCAAGGATATTGTTGATGGTAACACCGCCATTTAGAGTCCTGCGGTTAGCATCTGCTAATGTCATATTATAAAATGCTCCGCTGACAGAATATCCTGAATTATAGAAACCAACTTTGGAAGTATCTGTAGTGGCATCAACAGTGCCGGCAGTATATGTCCAATTATCTTCTGCAGTAATGACAGGAGCGGCTAAAGTTAAGGTGCCACCAGTTTTATTGATAATGATATTTGGCATTCTTCCCTGACCGAGAGTACCATTACCTGTGAAAAGTTGATTAGAACTTCCTGTAATGTTTATTGAAGCTGAATGACCATTATTAGAAGCATAGGTATTAGAAACAGTAATGTTTCCTTTGGCATTAATCGTTCCGGTGTACATAGACCATGCGCCGGTTCCACTGACATAAAGAGTACCTGCAATGTTGAATGCAGAAGGAGTAGTCAAAGTAAATGAACTTCCTGCACCAACAAATTCAACATCTCCCAATGTATGTGCTCCATTCGTCAAAATCGTTTTGCCATTAGAAATAAATATCACACGGTTTGCATTCGTTGTATAATCAACCGTACCCATATAATAACTCCAGTTTCCTTCGGTAGTAATGTAATTTTGCAAATATAGAGTGCCACTGCTCTTGGCAATGATTACACTTGGAAGTCTTCCTTCTTGTGTAATCGCAGTACCAACGAGGTTTTGATTAGCGGTTCCGCTAATAGTAAGAATTCCGGTATGACCCATATTCGATGCATAAGTATTAGCATCATTGATATTCCCTTGAGCATAAATAGTTCCTGAAAGAATAGCACCATAACTTGAGCCGGTGAAATACAAGGTACCTGCTATATTGAAGTTTGAAGGAGTAGTAAGGGTATAAGTGCTGCCGGTACCATTAAATTCAACATCACCAACAGTGTGCGCTGCATTAACTGTAATTGTTTTACCATTAGAAATAAATACCAAACGGTTTGAATTTGTGGTATGATCAATGGTTCCTGCTGTATAAGTATAATTGCCTTCCAAGGTTATATAATTAGCCAAAGTCAATGTGCCAGATGCCTTATTAATAGTAACAGTCGGAAATCTGCTTTCGTAATTAACTACGGTACCTGTAAATGTTTGAGCACCCGTTCCGGTAATAGTTGCGGTTGTAGTATGACCATTATTAGAGGCGTAAGTGTTATTCAGATTGATATTACCTTTAATATCCACAGATCCTCCGCTTAAAGTCCAGTTACTTGCACCGGTAGTATTAAAGGAGTGATTAGAAGTTAAAGTAGTAGATGAACCAATGGTATAAGTATTGCCTCCACCATTAAAGGTAAGGTCATAAAAGGAGGTCGAACCAGTAATAGAAAGAGTACCTTTGAATATCATACTTCCGTTATTATGATTAAAAGTACCACCTGAATTAGTGAAATTAGCAGTTTGAATGAAAACTCCTGCGGTAGAAGTAAATGTACCACCGCTTAAAACAAATGGACCATCGCCAAAAATGGTATCAGTTCCGCCGGCAAAAGTTCCTGAACTCTGGGTAAAACTGGATGTAAAGGTAAATGTATAACCATTTTGATGAATTGTTCCTGTATAACCAGAACTTATAAAGATGGCTGCTACATTAACATTTTGGTCAATTATACAATCGCTAACGGAGGTGTTATCGAATGTAACACTGTCCCCAGCACCTGGAGAAGGTCCCCCATTATAGTTTGAATTGTCACTCCAGTTGCCACTACCTTTCCAGTGTTGATTGTGAGCAGATACATTTGAGCAAAATAATAAGGCTAAAATGATAGTAGTGATAAAGCTACTTTTGTTTAGGTTGAAAATTGATTTGATGTTCATTTTTTGTGTTTTGATATTAATGTTATTGAGACGTTTTTTTGATTGAGGGTGCAAAATTACGAAATTGTAAGATAATAGCCAAATTTTCCTACATGATTTTTGTCATGTTTTATTAGCCAGATCCATTGAAAAATAACTAAAAGCCCTTATTTTAAAGGAGTTTATTGATATTTAAAATTTAGAAACTTTTTTTGTAAACCGTCGTAACTTAACTAAATTGCCTGAATGTTGTTGTAAGAAACTTCGTGATTATTTCAAATAAAAGAATCAATTTTAACTTTATTATCTAAATATACTCTAATCTTAATGGCTCTTTAGAGAGAAAACTAAGGAGGAAATTTATTTGAGTTCCTTGAAGAATTCCTTCCAGATTAATAG
>JABDAW010000090.1 GCA_013288905.1 Bacteroidota bacterium
ACTCCCTTCCAGCCAATATATCGAGATATAACACCTATCACCGGATACCTTCCTCTGCTTTGGTATTTATCCCTCAAGTCTTCAATCCTTGCAATGCTGATATTCTCAAATTCTTCCATTTTAAATCCATGTGGAATAAGTTTGATTTTTGCAGGATTAACATTTTCCCTTTCTATTAATACATTGCGGACATTGTCACTGATAGCAATAATCTGTGTGGAGAAAAAATTTATCATGCGGTCATATTTAACCATTCCTGGATGTTCTTCAAGATGATAGACAGCATTGTGGCGCGTATAAATTCTCTTCTTAATTCTGGCAAAGAAAGCCGCTGGAAGCCCTGCCAGACAGGCATCAAAGAGGTGGGCGTGAATTACATCCGGACGATCCTTTATTAGTATAAAGAATATCTTAAAAAAAGACAAAGGGAGATTCTTTTTGCCATTAAATTTTATCCTGTTCACTTTAATGTTCAACCTTTTCAATTCATTTTCAAGTGATGAAGGACCAGGATTCAGAAGTATAAATGACAGACTAAACTTGTCCTTATTCAGCTCCTCTGCAATCCATTCAAAAGCGAATGCTTTATTGATATTTGAAACGATATAAGTAACTTTCATTTTTAGCTTCATTCACATAATCCTTACAGGCTGCAAAGATAGAAAGTAGAAATGAGTAAATTATCCAGTTCACGCTATTTTGATGCTTATTTTATGTGCTATTTACTTTGAGATAATCACAAACTCCGTCCTCCGGTTCTTTGCCCGTCCTTCATCGGTATCATTAGAAGCAACAGGCTGACTTGCACCAAAGCCTTGATGAGATAAACGATCTCCACCGATACCTTTCTCCTGAATGTATTGTCGAACGGTGAAGGCTCTATCGGTTGACAAGGCTTGGTTTTGCGAATCTCCTCCTCTGTTGTCGGTATGTCCTCTGATTTCTATTTTAAGTTCTGGATTTTCTTTCAGATATTCCACGAATTCATCTATGACTAATTTGGAATTCTCTGTAAGGTCAGCAGAATTGGTTTCATAATAGATGTCGTTTAATTGAAACTTCGTTCCGACTTCAACTTTCTTGATGCTTAAATCAACTTTTGCAGGGTGATCAAATGTGGTATCAATCTTAGAAATGAAAGTAGATGTAAAACCATAATCCTTTTTCTTAACAAGCAAAACGTAGTCATTGTCTCGCCTTACTACACCAGCATATTTCCCAGTAACGGTATCCACTTTTACTTCGGTTACTTCTTTTGTTTGCAAATTCTTTAATTCAATTTTCGCATTAACAACACCATCTGTTCCTTCATCTTTCAAATCTCCTTTTAAGAATAGAACTTTATCAGGTTGCGCTCCTTCATAGAGCGGAAAAGAATAAATATCGTAACCTCCTTTTCCTTTTAATTTATTAGAGGCAAAGTATCCTGTCTTGCCGTCAGTGCTGACGATGAAGCCTATATCATCATCCGCCGAATTAATCGGATAACCTATATTAACTGCCTTGCCCCAATTCCCTTTTTCATCCATCTTACTGTAGAAAATATCGAAGCCTCCCATGCCCTGCCAACCATCGGAAGAGAAGTATAAAGTCTTTCCATCAGGATGAATGAAAGGTGATTTCTCATTCCCACTTGTGTTGATATTCGGACCCAGCGGAACAGGTCTGCTCCACTTTCCATTATCCCCTTTCACGGTTTTATAAATGTCAAGACCGGAGGCTTCATTCCTTGCGCTGGAGAAGTATAAAGTCTTGCCATCAGGAGATAAGGAAGGCTGCGAATCCCACTGCAAACTGTCATTCACCACAGGTCCCATGTTCTTTATTTCAGACCATTTGCCATCTTCAAAATCAGAATAATACAAGTCGCAGTTGATGATGCTTTGAGTTACACCACCGACCTTATGTTTCTCGGGTTTGCAGATGGTAAGAATCATGTGTTTGTTGTCTATCGAAATCGTTGCGGCACCTTGGTTGTCATAAGTATTGAAAGGACGCGGCATTGGTTCGCCTCTGTCAAATTCACCATTCACTTTCTTGCTCACTGTGAACTCTTCGACATTAGTTGGAATCAAATCTCCGAGCTTCTGTTTCATATACTTCCTGATGAAATAAAGATAGTCATTATCAGGTGAAATAAATGGCAGATATTCATCATCATTAGTACATACATTGGGCAGAGGGTGAGGGTCAAATGGTACGGGATTGTTTTTGGCATTAGCAAAGAAACTTGCTGAATTGACAATGCTTTCGGCATCGGTGAATAATTTATCAAGAGCAGTATCAGGAGTATTTAATTTCTTCTCAAACTTCAAGAAACCTTTGAGATATTTTGTCGCCTCATCGAATTTACCATTATCATTATAATACTTGCCAAGATAGTACCAGGAACGCGCATCCAGGTCAGGACATTCCTCGACGACTTTGGTATAATAATCCTTCATATCCTTCCATTTATGTTTTTCAAAAGCCACATCACCAAGAAATAAATAGGCTTGAATATAATCAGGGTCCTCCGCCAAAGCCTTATCCACCGTGGCTTTTACTGTAACCAGACTTGCGCCTGTGCGAGCTTCATGCTTTGCCATATCAAGAAACTTAACGGCGTTTTTATTAGCTGATTTTGCACATTTATCATTGCCTTCCTGTGCCCAAACTCCCACTGCCATCAGCATTCCAAGAGATGCCACTACTATATTATATAAACATTTTCTCATACCATTTCATTCAATATTATCAAAGCCATTATTCCAATAACAGCTCTGCAAATTTGCGATAATTTTGGTAATAAAAGGTTAAGGGAGTATAATTTTTTGTAAGGATGAATTGGATATTCAACCCCTTGTTTATAATCATCATCGTTTTATTGTTGCGCCTGAAAAGTCGCAATCATAAAACGATGAAAGAATTATTCATCCTATTTATGTTTTTTCAACTTCTATCCATCTATTCTTAAAAGCTGTGAATCCATTTTCAAAATACCTCCGAGCAAACAGAAAAAACGTCCAATCCTTGGATGATAATATCCCATCCTTTGATGGTAAAATCCAATCCTTTGACGTTTGAATCCCATCCTTGGATGATAATATCCCATCCTTTGACGATAAATTCCAATCAAGGGACGATAATACGCAATCCTTTGACGATAAAACCCAATCCTTTGACGATAAAATCCAATCCTTTGACGATAAAAAATCGTTTGCAATTTATTAATTTTAATAAAATGCACTATAAATCAATACTATTATGAATTTTCCATCTTTAAATTACTAAAAAAAAGGGAGAAATACATGGTGTTTTTGGACAAAATTCTTCCAAATAAAACGGGTCAAGATATCTACTTTTGTATTTTTTTGTAATTTTGCCTCTTAATCTTAAAGTCAAAAAAAATGAAATCATACTGCCTTCTCCTCCTCACGATTAACTATTTCCTATTAACGATTCCCTGCTTCCCCCAGGATGCCGAACAAATCTACAAAAAAGTAAATGATGCCGTGGTAACGGTCTATGCCTACGACAGTTATAATAAGATTCTTTCGCAAGGCAGCGGTGTGGTGCTGAATGACAAAGGCTGGGTAGTCACCAATTACCATGTCTATAATGGCTGTGATAAAATGATAGTAAGGCATAATGGAAAAGTTGTGGAATACTCTAATATAATAGGAGTAGATGCTGACAAAGACATCCTGATATTAAAGATAGCCGACCATACCTTTCCATCCATCGCAATAGGCAACAGCGACCTCTTGAATGTCGGGCAAAAGATATATGCCATAGGCAGCCCGATGGGATTTGAAAACACCATAACAGACGGCATAGTGAGCGGCTTGAGAATTTTATTGTAGATTTGCACACTTAAAAATAGATATTGTTCTTATAAATTACAAATAATGATTGAAACTATAACGATTGAACGATTTAAAAACATTAAAAAAATTATATTGCCTCTTGAAAGTATTAATGTTTTGGTAGGCTCTAACAATTCAGGCAAGAGTTCAATCTTACAAAGTATTCAATTTGCTGTTTCAATTGCTCAGACTACTTCTCTTGATGAATTTTATTATACCAAATGGAAGGCAAATAAACTTTCAACATCATTAACTACCAATCAAATAATTTATACACCAATTCGAGATATTTATTCATTGGGAATTGGCGGCTCTTTAAGTCAAGATAAGGCAAAAGCAATTGCTGTAAGATTTACAGAAAAGGAAACTAATGAAACTGCTAACTTCCTTTTGAGAAAAGGAAGAAATAAAAATCTTCTAACTGAAATCGAAGGACAAATTTTAGGAAATCAAATACGAAACCTTGAAAACCCATTCACAATTTATGTTCCTGGTTTAGCAGGAATTCCAGCTATTGAAGAGTTAAAAAGCGAGGGAATTATCCGCAGGGCGGCAGCAAAAGGAGATGCAAATAATGTATTCAGAAATATCCTTTGGCTTCTTAAACAAGATGAAATAAAATGGAATACATTCATAACGGACTTTAATGATGTATTCCCAGGACTTTCGTTGAATATTTCTTTTGACGTAACAAAAGATGAACATATTAATGCATACATTACTGATAAAAATAAGAATTTACCTGTTGATGCATTTGGAACTGGGGTCTTGCAAACGATTCAGATATTATCTTATGTTCATTTATATAATCCCAAAATATTAATCCTTGATGAACCAGATAGTCATTTACATCCAAGCAATCAAAGAATAATTGCTGAAAAATTAAATGACATAACATCACGATTAAATTTCCAAATTATTTTAAGTACTCATTCAAGGCATCTTTTGGATGCTTTCAAAGATTATGCATCTATTAATTGGATTTCAAATGGACAAATAAAGGATAAAGAATATGATTTTATAAGTGTTTTATTAGAGATTGGTGCACTTGATAAAGGTGACATTTTAAATAATGGAAAAACAAAATGTGTCATTCTAACTGAGGATTCAAAGACAAATCCATTACATACAATTCTAAATGCTAATGGTTTTAATATGACTGAGACTGATATTTGGCCTTATGAAGGATGTTCAAAATTGGAAACAGCAATAGTCTTAGCTGCATTTATAAAAAAGAATGCACCATCAACTGTAATAGTTATTCATCGTGATAGAGATTACCTCACAGCCGAAGAAGTTAAGGAAGTAAAAGAAAAGGCTAACAAAGCAGGGATTGAAATGTTTTTTACAAAAGGGACAGACATAGAATCTCATTTTTTAAATCCTAAACATATTATAAAAGTTTATGATCAAATTTCTTTACCAGACATTAATACAATTATTGACGAAGCAACTTTAGAAATCAAAGATAAATCAATTTCAAATTTCGTAAACTCAATAACTAAAGCATCACTTAAAATTCAATATGAAGGTGGCGAGGCAGTTAATTCCGGTGCAATAGCCGTAAAATGTTTGAGCGATTATGAAGGTGATAAGGAGCGATACAGACATGGAAAAAAAGTATATGCCTCACTTAAAAACAAATTACAAACTGTTTATGGGCAAAAGGATTTATTAATCCCCACTGAAGATTTAAAAATAATTGAACTTACCGAAATTAAAGACACTATTTGGGTCACAAATAAATTAAATTTATAATTAACCCATGAGTTAAGTCTTTATAATCCCTCCCGACGTGCAAGATATGGCGGTCGCTACGCGGGATTTGCAATCCCGTGCCTTCTCACTTAGGATTTTTAATCCTATCATAAAAGAAGAAAAGCGGTCAAGATTTCCCCTACCGCGTCCCCCTTCCCGATTATTACATATCTTTGCAACCAAATTAATTAATGAATGAGATGAGAAAAGAACAAATAAAAACTGATGGCAAAAGCGTGAAGGTTTTATTAAATGTTATTATAAAGAAGGAAGGTGATTATTACGTTGCATACTGCCCTGCTTTAGAGGTTTCTTCTTATGGAAAGACTCGTTCGGAGGCGCATAAAATGTTTAATGAAGCCCTTGAAATATTTATCGAGGATACTCATGCCAAAGGTTCTTTTGAAAAAGTTCTTTTGCAGTTAGGTTGGAAATTACAACAAGTACCTGTGGTAAAATATACACCTCCAAAGTTGACAGCAAAAGGTATCATGGAAGAGATTGCAATTCCTCTATAGATGCAACAAATTCCTACTCGGAAATTTATTAAATTTCTTAAAAACCACGGGTGTGTATATATCAGAACCAAAGGAAGCCATGATATTTATGATACAAACCCTGCGCTGCCAAGACCGGTTTTATTCAAGGAAATGAAAAAAATGTCCCTCTGACACATTTAAAATCCAATCTTAAAACATTGGGAATTTCCTTTGAAGATTTTATTACGGAATTGGACGAATTATAATGATATTTTAAGCCTTTCTAATCCCTTCATAAAAGAAGAAAAGCAGTCAAAGATTTCCCCTACCGCGTCCCCCTTCCCGTTATAATTTAACAAAACCCCACAGAAGAGTTGAGAGTTGAGAATGGAGAGTTGAGAATGATGCTGAAGGAATCCTGGCATCGGCATAGGGCAGCTTACAGGATTCATTCCTATTATTATGTATGTTTGCAAAGTTGGGATTGCTGAAATAATTAGAAAATTAAATGGGTGGGATTCGATATGTATATCCGAATAAAAGGAGATTTGTTGGAAAAATTCTTGATAATTATTTAGCTAAAGGTTTCTATAGAATGCATCATAGCCTTCATAACTTAAACTATATAATTATTGGGTTGAAAGGCATGCCCGTTTTTTGGTTGCGATTAAGAGTTGCTGATTTAGATGAAAGTGGTACTGCAAAATCAATTAGAAAAGATTGCAAAACTTTTATGGTAACTTATAAGCCTGCCGTTATAAATAAGGAGATAAACGCTTTATTTCGAGTATATAGGAAGATGATTGATTTTGAAACCAGTCCAAGCTGTACTTCCTACCTTCATAGTGATCAATTTGAGCTTCCGTTTAATTCAATGATGATTGAAATAAGGGATGTTGACCGCTTGATTGCTGTGGGTTATTTTGATAAGGGTACGAATGCTATTGCAGCTATCCTGCATTTCTATCATCCTGATTATAAAAAGTATAGTTTGGGAAAATATCTGATATTAAAAGAGATTGATTATGCTGCCGAGAACAAAATTTCTCTCTATTATTCAGGGTACATAGCTATTAACTTTCCTAAATTCGATTATAAATTATTCCCTGATATTAATGCCATAGAAGTTTTCCTGCCAATAGAAAAGGAATGGAAACCTTATAAACAATATGACAAAGTATATCTGGAAAAATATTTCACAGAACATGTTGGGAAACTGTTTTAGGCTACATTTAAGATGTAACACCTTTTACATAATTCATGGTTTAGGATTTTATTCTTTAACAGGTAAGAAGTTCTATTTTTTGATTTGTTTTTACAAAAATCCTGATGTAACTTTGCATCATGTTTAACAAATAATATATTTAATTATGAAAAAGAAAATCGTACATTTTGTCTTCGCTTGCCTCTTGTTGCAAGCCGTCTTCTCAAGTAGTGTTTTCAGTAACACTACTGTAACCATCTCCTATTCTTATGACTCGACTTTTACGCATTGCCCAGTACCCATTTTGGGCTTGCCGACTGTCGCCGGACTAACTATAGGTTATCCCAATACCGATTCTGTAAATATTCATGTTTACTTCGGAGATGGGAATGATAGTTCTTATTGGACTACCTTTTATTACACTACCGGCGATACCGGTTATTTTTCAGGGTATTTTCAACACATTTACGCCTCTGCTGGTCAATTTTCAGTGAAGTATGTTGTTACCGGAACTGATGGAAATGCTGATTCATCAGTTAATGTTGATGAATTCGTATTCGGCGACACCTGCGGAAACATTAGTGGTCGGGTCTATCTTGACAACAATTCCAATTGTATTTATGATTCAGGCGATTCCGTTTTATGGGGCTATCCGGTAGCGTTGTATTCCGGTCCTAATATTGTCGAGTGGAGTTATACCGATTCCTTGGGAATGTATTATTTCTCTGTACCAACCGGTTTTGCTTACACTGTTGTAATTGACACTTTCGATTATAGCTTTGTCGTAACTTGCCCGTCATCCGGTCAATACAGCATTCCTACAGCGCCTTCGACAGGGAATGATTTTGCTATGAATTGCCCTACCGGATTTGATTTAATTGCTGATGTCTATGGGCATCGTTTCCATCCCGGGCTTGATGGTTGGGCTTATGTATGGGTGGGCAATGCTGGTTGTATTCAAACCAGCGGTCAAGCCAAATTAATCATTGATACTTCAAAGATTACCTTTCTATCGTCTGTGCCTTCACCCACCAGCGTCAGTGGCGATACTATCATTTGGGATTTCACAACTCTTCAAAACACTTATTACTATTGGTGGTGGTATTATAGCTGGTGGTATAACGGATTTTATGCAAGTATTTCTTATCTTACGAATACTAATGCTGTGCTTGGAGATACCGTTTGCCTGACCTTGATTGTTGACCCGATGATTGGAGATAATAATCCTGCAAACAATATCGCCACCGCTTGTTATCCTATCAATCTCTCATGGGATCCTAATTACAAAACCGTTAATCCTCAAGGCATCGGTCCTCAAGGATATATTGCCCCTAATCAACCACTCACATACAATGTCCATTTCCAAAATACAGGGACAGATACCGCCCATTATGTTGCGATTTATGATACCTTAAGTGCTAACCTTGATGTGAGGACATTACAGGTTCTTAATTCAGATCATCCCATGACTACGGAAATTATCGGAACTAATGTTGTCAAATTTAGCTTTACCAATATTTTGCTTCCTGATAGCGCAACAAATCCTGCTGCCAGCCAGGGCGAGGTAACTTATACCATCAAGCCTAAAGCCGGGCTTGCCAATGGAACTGTGATTAATAATACAGCAGGAATTGTCTTTGAATATAATAAACCGGTGATGACGAATACCACCATCAATACCATTGATGCTTCATTAGGAATTCCTGTTGTCAGCAGCAATAGTAATGCTTCTCATGTTACTGTCTTCCCAAACCCTGCGGTTAATGAATTAAACATTGTTTTCAATAATCAAAAAACCAACGATGTTCAATTAGTAGATGTACTTGGTAATATAATCTCTAAATACAACCAGGTCAAGGGAAATCTGATTGTTAATACTACCAGGATTCCCTCAGGTATCTATACTTTGGTGGTTAATTCCAATGATTCCATCCAAAGAGAAAAGGTCATTATTATTCATTAGGAATAGAACTCTCTGTTTTTGTTATTTTAGAAAGGTCAGGCGTAATGCCTGACCTTTTGTTTTATAAAATGATTGAAAAGACAAAGTGGTCATTGAGAAATTATTTTGTTTGAAAGCGGTATTCTTTAATCCTTATTATTGATTACTTTTGCGCCCTCTTAAATAATGAATGTTTGTCGCAAATGCCCGGGTGGCGAAATTGGTATACGCTGCGGTCTCAGAAGCCGTTGGAGTCAAATCCGTAGGAGTTCGAGTCTCCTCTCGGGCACTTAATAAAAATCAAATTATAGATTTATAAATACATCAACATAGATAAGATAATTTCAAATCAATCAGTAATGAACCAAACTTTAAAGGTGTTAGTATTAATATGCATGCTTATTTTCGGCGTAGGACTATCATCTTCTTTTGCACAAAATAATACAGGTACCAATTCAAAAAAGACAAAAGGTGACCAAACAGAAAGGAAAATAAAAAGCAAGCCGAAACATCTTACTGATTTTGACCAAAGTGGTTTTAATCTTGGTGTAGATGCCGCTATTAACGGGACATTCATCATACATCAACAAACTTATGGGCTATCAAGATTGATGCAATATTCGCCAAGCATTAAATTTGCAGCGGGAATTTTGGCAGGTTATAATTTCAATGAATCAGAAGGTGTTGTTATTGGCTTTGGATACTGTGGAGGAGGTCAGAATTATCATGATTTTTTAGATGCTGTTACCTATACGAAAAGTGTTTCGATGACCTATCTTCAAGTACCGATAATGTTTAAGTATATTTTCTCGGATGAAACTACTCAACCTTATGCTATGGGCGGAATTCAAGTGGGTTCCCTTCAAAGTTCCTCTGTAGTTATTAATGATTCAACAAGATATGCGAATACCCTGCCACATAAGCAAGGAAGTGCTTCTTCTACTAATTTTTTTCAATCGAATGATTTGGGCTTCAGGCTTGAATTAGGTGATGACTTTCTGATTGCAGACAATGTCTTCCTTAATGCCGGTATTCAAGCCTACTATGGTTTGCCGGATATTAACAATCCTGATTTAAGGCATTCATTCACCTTCCATGCTAACACCTATCCTTATAAAAAATCATCCAACTTTATCACAGGAATTGTGATTGGGATTCATTATATGTTTAATTAAAGATACTGCTTTCGATG
>JABDAW010000091.1 GCA_013288905.1 Bacteroidota bacterium
TTCATATTTCATTCCCATCTCTTTCAGCTTGCTGGCAGTTTCAGCGTTTTGCAATGTATCTTTTATTTGCTCATACAAAACCTTGTAATGATAAGCCGTTTTGAAATCATTCTGTTTAGCATAAATATCAGATAGGATTCGGTATGAATCTCTCATTGCTCCCTTAAACCCTGTTTCCTTCGCAAGCGAAAGCCCGCTATTTGCATAAGATAATGCTTTGGTATAATTGCCTGATTTGACATACCCTTCTGCCACTTGATTCGACAAATTGGTGATGTTGAAATTATCAACAATGTCTTTGCTAATCTGTAATGAAACAAGGTAATGTTTTAATGCTTCTGCATAATCTTGTTGATTATATTTAATGCCGCCAATGATAGAATTTATTTGGATGATTCCATACCCGTCATGTGTATCCTCAAAAATTTTCAATGCCTGATTATATTTCATTATTGCATCAATAGTATCCCCTTGCATGATATAAATATTTCCAAAATTACTGTATGAATTTGCAAGCTCATACTGATTGTCATATTTGTCCCTTACCTTAGATGCGGCAATGTAATTCTTCAAGGCTTCAGAGCGATTTCCTTCCTGGTCATAAGTCCCGGCAATGCTTCTATAAGCCCCTTCGATTGCATCCTTATCACCTGATTCTTCGGCGCATTTTAAGGCATTGAAACAACATTTTAAAGCTTCGGGATAATCTCCTAAATAGGCATAAGCACCTGATAGTTTTCTATACGACTGACAGGCACTCGACATGTCGCCACTTTCTGAAATATACTTTGCAGCATTTGTGTGATTTATTGCTTCCTCGATATAATTACCTTGCTTATGATACATTAACCCCAAAGCATTATAAGTCCAGCCAATAGCTGCTTTGTCGCCTATTTCCAATCTTATCTTCAATGCCTTCCGGAAGCTCTCCAATTCCATATCATGATTATTCAAATCGCCATAAATGCAACCGAATCCATAGTATGCCTTTCCAAGACCTTGCTTAAATCCTATTTGCTCTGATAAAGCCTTGCATTGTTCAGCATAATACAATGCCGAATCATCTTTGTAGGCATTATATAATCTAAGAATCTTATACATAATGTTCACTCTCGTGCTATCCATCAAAGGCGTGAATTTAGTGCCCAATTCCTTTTTATGAGCATCATACTTTTTCAATTCATATTTCAAAGAGTCTATTTCCTGTTGCTGGGAATAAGCAATGGAAGGCAAGAATGAATAACTAATCGTCAATAGAAAAAGAAAGAAAAATCGTTTTGCGAGCATTAAGTTTATTGTTTTTGAGCGGGTAAAACTAATTATTCTATGTGAGAACAATAAAACCAAATAGTTTCATTTATTTGAAATAATGGGTTAGGCTCGGAGCCAAAAAAAGTATGTGCAGAGCACAATAAAGTATATAAATAGTGCCGCAACTTATATCACGAGACCGATTTTGTATATACAAAATACCTTTCAGAGTCTGCTGAATCGCATTTTCTATGCACCTGAGGGATTTGGAAGAATAAAGCTCTTAAAAATCATCATTGGAAACTTGTGTTTTATGGCGAAGAAAATGCTTATCGAGGCGTAAAAATCTTACTTGAAAATATGCAATATCGCCATTTTGTAATAACAAATTTTCTTTGTTTTATCTTTACCTGACAACTATTACCAATAATTATTTTACTTTCGCCCCCTGAATAATTAAATAAATAATAACATAAAACTAAGAAAATGAAAAAAATCCTTTCTTTAATCGTGCTGATGATGACATTGTTTGTCATCGTAAATGCACAATCAACAACTGATCTGAACGGTGCGATTCCGATGGATCCGAATATCAGATATGGCAAGCTTCCTAATGGAATGACTTACTATATTATGAGAAACACCAAGCCTGAACATCGTGCTGAATTCCGGCTTGCTGTCAATGTCGGTTCTACCCAGGAGAATGATGACCAGCAGGGGCTGGCTCACTTCACGGAGCACATGGCATTTAATGGAACTACCCATTTTGCAAAGAATGATTTGGTAGATTATATCGAATCCATTGGCAGTAAATTCGGTGCTGATCTTAATGCTTATACCAGCTTCGATGAAACTGTCTATATGTTGCAAATCCCTACGGATTCGCCACAAATCGTTAGCAAAGCATTTACGATCTTTGAAGATTGGGCTCATAATCTTACATTCGACCACACCGAAATTGATAAAGAAAGAGGCGTCGTTGTTGAAGAATGGCGGTTAGGACAAGGGGCTAATGAAAGAATGAGAAGACAATATTGGCCCACTATGTTTAAGGATTCAAGATATGCGGTGCGCTTGCCGATTGGTAAGAAAGATATTATCCTGAATTGCAAATATGAGACCTTGAGTTCTTTCTACCATGAATGGTATCGTCCGGAGAATATGGCTTTTATTATCATCGGCGATATTGATGTGGATCAGATGGAAGCAAGGATTAAGAAACAAATGAATTTTAAAAACGAGAATACCGGTCGCCCTCTGCAATCCTTTCCGGTTCCCGATACACATGGTGTGATCATCGCTAAAGCAACAGACAAGGAAGCTACGAATACAATCATTCAGATCATGTATAAAGAACCTAAAGAAATTATCAAAACCGTTGGAGATTATAGGAAAGATTTAATAGCCGATGTTTATAATACGATGATGGGAGCGAGGATGAGAGAGCTTACTCAACAACAAGATCCTCCGTTTATTTTTGGCAATTCCAGCTATAGCGGATTGGTTAGAACTAAGAATGCATACAGATCCTTTGCAGTGGTGAAGGATGGTGGTATTGAAAGAGGAATTGAAAGCCTCGTAACAGAGAATCAAAGGGTGAAGAAATATGGATTTACTCAAAGCGAATTGGATAGAATAAAGAAAGAAATAATGAGGAATGAGGAGACTCAATATAATGAAAGGGATAAGACCGAATCGCGCAATTTCACAAGAGAATTCGTTTCTAATTTTTTAGAACAAGAACCCCTTCCTGGAATAGCTTATGAATATGAATTTTACAAAAAACAATTGCCAACAATCACACTTGAAGAGGTAAATGCTTTGGCAAAGAAATGGATTCATGAAGATGATGCAATGATTATTATTACGGGACCTCAAAAAGATTCTGCTTCCATGCTGTCTGATGATAAGATCAAGAGTATTTTAAAGGATGTTCAAACGAAAGATATCAAACCTTATGAAGATAAAGTATCAGATAAACCTTTATTAGCGACAAAGCCAACACCAGGTAAAGTCATTGATACCAAAGAGACTAAAGAGTTTGGAATTACTACATGGAAATTATCAAATGGAGTTACTATTAATTTAAAACCTACCGACTTTAAGAACGATGAAATTATGTTTACCGGGTTCAGCATGGGTGGTACTTCATTATATAATGATAAAGATTATTTGAATGCCTCAGAATGTGCTACTATTATTGATAATGGTGGCATTGGAGAGTTTGATGCTGTGCAATTGACGAAATTATTAGCCGGAAAAGTGGCGCATGTAAGTCCTTATATTGATGATGCAAGGCAGGGATTTAATGGAAGCTGTTCTCCACAAGACATGGAGACCATGTTTCAGATGCTTTATCTTTATTTCACTTACCCTAATAAAAGCAAAACCGATTTCCAGGCTTATATAGAGAAAGAACGAGGCATCTTGCAGAATAGAAATGCAAGTCCTGAAGCAGCGTTTCAAGATACGATCAAGGTTACTATGGGTCAATATAATGTGAGGTCTAATCCTATGACTGAAAAGATGCTGAATGAGATAAACTTCGACAAGGTTTATGAGATATTCAAAGAGCGTTTCTCTGATCCTAATGGGTTTAATTTTACTTTCGTCGGTAACTTTAAGCCGGAAACGATTAAACCCTTAATTGAACAATATATTGGTGGAATCCCTACTAAAAACAGGAAGGAAACCTTCAAAGATTTAGGACTTACTCCACCAAAAGGAAAGATTGAAAAGACCGTTCGCAGAGGCGTCGAGCCAAAGAGTTCTGTGAATATTAAACTCACCAATAAATTTGTTTATAACCGTAAAAACAGAAATGATTTGAATCTTCTGATGCGCCTGGTAAGTATTAAATTAAGAGAAGAGATGCGTGAAGAAAAGAGCGGTGTATATGGCGTAAGGGCGACTCCATCTATGAGTCATTATCCTAAGGAAGCCTATGAGATTACCTTTGGATGGGGATGCGCACCTGAAAATGTTGATATGCTTATCAAAACCATGTGGGAAGAGGTTGATAAAATCAAAGCAAATGGTTGTAATGACATGGATTTAGGGAAGGTTAAAGAGACCGCTATTCGTGAACGTGAAACTTATTTGAAGGAAAACAGATTCTGGATGAGTGCTATTAATAACAGTGCGCTTGATGGTGAAAATATATTGGAATTAAATGACTATACCAACTATATCAACAGCCTTAAATCAGATGACTTCAAACGCCTGGCAAATCAATATCTGGCAAAAGAAAATGTTGCTACGTTTATGTTGATGCCTTTGAAATAACAAGTAGAGTGAAATACTTCTATACAGAAAGCCTGTTGATATATTGTCAAAAGGCTTTTTGATTTTTATCTACGTCCTTCTTCGAAATTCTGAACATACTATGCCTGTGGCAATAGATATATTTAAAGACTCTGCTTTTAAAAGATTATCATTAAAGGATAGTATTTTTATTTCATGGCTGATAAATTTATTAAGAAGATGATTGATGCCTCTTGATTCATTACCAAAAATAATCAAGGCATCTTTCTTTAAATCGCAGTCATAAATATTCTCTCCAATTAACGTTGTTCCATAAACCGGGAGAAATTTATTCCACAGAAATAATTCTTCTAAAAGCATATAAGATACCTTGACATTACAAAATGAACCCATGGTTGCCTGGATGACTTTAGGGTTATAAACATCAACACTATCTGGTGAGCAAATGACATTCTTGATACCAAACCAGTCGGCAATCCTGATAATTGTTCCTAAATTTCCAGGATCTTTTATCTCATCAAAGATTAATGTAAGGCCTTTTTTTAATGAATTCAGCTCCAATTGATTTATGGGAATGGCTACAACAATTAGCACTTCCTGTGGTGTTTTTAATCCGCTTATTCTTTCAAATTCATTTGCCTTTATTTCATAAAGGTTGACAGATGAATCATACTTATACTCATGTGCTTTGAACCATTCCGAGGTAGCATATATTGATTCTATTTTATAAGAAGAACTTAATAAGTATTCAGCTATCTTCTCCCCCTCGGCAATAAAAAATCCATGTTCATTTCTATACTTTTTAATCTGAAGGGATGTAAGAAATTGTATTTGTTTTTTTGTAATCATCAAAGTAAATTTATTAACGCAGGGATTTGTAATTTTGTCCGCTTACAAAACTAATAAATCTCTGACATTTGAAACGACTATTATTTTTTTCCATATTAATTATAAGTTCTCTCTTATACAACGGATGTAGCCCGACAAAAAACATAAAAGGAGATGAAGTATTCCTTAATTCCAATAAACTCAATAGAACAAAATCAAAGATAGATTCCAAAGAAAGCGCTTCATTAAAAGAGAGTATTTCTTTAATCATCAAACCTAAGACAAATAAAAAACTATTAGGACTCCTTAGAACAAGATTGTTCTTTCATAACCTTGCTTATAAGGACGGAATGGATACTCTGAAGCATCAATGGTTAAGAAAATTCTTTGTAAATTCTTTAGGCGAGCCACCTGTTATTCTTGATACGACACAAGTTGAAAAGGTTGAAAAAAACATCAAGTCTTTTATGCAAAAGGAAGGCTTCTTTAATGCTACTGTTTGGGATACTATTAAGTATAGTAAAAATCATAAGAAGGCTGATGTAGAATACATCGTCACAGGAAATGAACCTTTCAAAATAGATTCCATTACTTATGATATTTCTGACCCTGGCTTGGAGGGAATTATCAAGTCTGACTGCGCCGTAAATTCTTTGATTAAAGTTGGCGATATATATGATGGCGATGATTTGTCAAAGGAAAGAGACCGGCTGACTCATGAATTAAAACAACGGGGCTACTACTATTTTTCTCCACAATATATTCACTTTTTTATTCCCTATGATTTAGATTCTCATAAAGTCAAAATCGTTTATACAGTGAAAAGAGTGAATGAAAATAAAATAGCCCAAGAGCAAGGAAAGCTGCCGGAAAATCATCATCTTTATAACATAAAAAATATTTATGTTCAGACAGATTACAATCCTCGCGAATTAAATTCTGACCGAAACATGGATACAGTTTTCTATAAAAATGTATATTTTATTTCTTCCAGACAAAGCCCAAAGTATAATAACAACAGGCTTTTGCAAACTATATTTTTTAAGACAGGTGAACATTATGAAATTGAGAAAGCTGATGAAACAAATAAACGATTGAGCGACTTAGGTACTTTTAAATTTATAAATATCAACTTTGATTCTGTAGCTTTTGATTCTACTCTAAACAGATATGAGGTGAATGCTTTTGTTCTCCTGAGTCCTTCCAAAAGACAATCGCTTTCTGTAGAAAGTGAAGGTACCAATCAGGGCGGAGGTCTGGGTGTTATTGCTAATGGTGATTATCGAAACAAAAATACTTTCTCTGGCTTCGAGACTTTTGATATAAGACCGAAGATAGCTTTTGAAGAGCAGATTTCCATCATCAGTACCACCACAAAAACGCGCCCTTTCTTTAATGTTTTCAATACTTTGCAGTATGGTCTTGAAATGACTTTGAAAATTCCAGAGTTCTTTATCGCAGACAAAATATTTCCTCACCTGTCTCAACATGCTGCTCCGTCGGTTACTTTTTCTGCCTCCTATAATCAAGAGATAAGACCTGATTATACAAGGTCTTTGTCCAATGTTTCTTATGGTTACACTTTTAAAGAATCAGCACAGAAGACATGGACTGTAAATTTGATAGATATCAACTATGTAACCTCGAAATTAGTTGATACTTTTCAGAACCTTATAAACAGTTATCATGACCCTGCAATCACCAATTCATACAGTCCTCACGTTACCACCGACATAAATTTTAATCGCGTCAAAAGAACTCAGGATATCAAGGATAAATTTAAACCCTATTACTACTTTTCTTATGGAGGCGAACTGTCAGGTTTCCTTCCCACTTATGTCTATCGAAGTTTATTTAAATTACCTGATAATGGCGACGGACAATACGAACTTTTCAAGACCGTTTATTCAGAATACATCAAGGGATTTATTGATTATAGATATTATGTTCCCAAATTTTTATTAGGGAATTTAGCTCTCCGCGGCTTTGCAGGTGCAGGTCGTCCCTTTGAACCACAAACCCAGACACTACCTTTTGAAAAGGCTTTTTATGGTGGCGGTGCCAATGATATTCGTGGCTGGATTGCCCGAACTCTCGGTCCTGGTTCCTATGTTAATACACAAAATATTGATCAGACAGGAGATATTAAATTACTATTTAGTGCTGAATACCGATTTGAAATCACAGGTATCTTCCAAGGTGCCTTATTCACCGACGCAGGGAATATATGGCTCTGGAATCCTGATGCTATTCGTACAGGAGCTCAATTCAAAGCCAATTCTTTTTATAAAGAAATAGCAGTAGGTTCAGGATTTGGGTTGCGACTAAACTTTAATTTCTTTGTAGTTCGCTTTGATGAGGCATGGGCTGTTATTAATCCTTATCCTGCACCAGATGGCAGCCAATTAAATCCAGTATCCTACTATAATTTAAGGAACATGCGCATCAATCTTGGGATTGGTTTTCCATTTTAAAAAGCATTCTACGAGTTTCCTTTTTAATTAGAAATTTTTCCTGAGAAGGATATTACCAATACTATTCATCATTGTTTTATTGCAGCACCAAGAAAAATGGTGCTATCATAAAACAATGAAAGAAAAACACAATCAGACCTTACTTTTCCTCCTTCTCAAAGTTTTCAAATCCCTTATTTTTTGACTCAACAGCCTTTTGGAATGACATTGAAGGTTTTTATAGAATATTTAATAGCTGATTATGAATACTTTACACCTTCCAACCTATAAGTACATACTTTTCCGGAAAACTTGTAGACTTTTCCCAGAAACTTGTAGACTTTTCCCAGAAACTTGTAGACTTTTCCAGAAAACTTGTAGACTTTTCCAGAAAACTTGTAGACTTTTCCAGAAAACTTATAGACTTTTCCGGGAAACTTGTAGACTTTTCCGGAAAACTTATAGACTTTTTCCGAAAACTTGTAGACTTATTCCAGAAAAGTATGTACTTTTTCAGGAAAAGTATACAAGT
The DNA here is from genome assembly GCA_013288905.1 of Bacteroidota bacterium. Lineage (GTDB taxonomy): Bacteria > Bacteroidota > Bacteroidia > AKYH767-A > JABDAW01 > JABDAW01. The sequence continues at coordinate 8,329 of JABDAW010000091.1, forward strand.
CTGATTTGGAAGGTTTAGAAGCTGATTCGGAAGGTTCAGATTACATGCAAAAAGGTGTTCCAAATGAAGTGGAAGCTGTTAGCTTATCAAATAAACAATAGACTTCTTCGGAAAATAGGAACGCAGATGACGCAGATTGCTTATGATAAGACATGATTCCTTTATTTTAATAAGAAATCATATCTTATCATAAGCAATCTGTGTCATCTGCGTTCCCCTCTTTTTTATTTTCCTAAGAGCTCTAATGAACTCTTATTCCACGAGGTATGACTTCTTTTAAATTAGCAACAGGCGATTCCTAAAATCATGCAAAACAAATCTTGAATCTGACAAAGTCTGTTTTATTTTTTTATCCTTTCGTTTTATGATTGCTTCGCCCTTGCGAGCAACAATAAAACTATGGTAAATATGATGAAGAAAATAGCCTGGGATTTTAAGATTCCGGAAAGTATCCTGAATCTTAAGATTATTTCAGAATCTCTCTTGAAATAACCAGCTTCTGGATCTCGGAAGTTCCTTCACCGATGGTACAAAGTTTGGAATCACGGTAATATTTTTCGACAGGGAAATCTTTGGTATATCCATATCCGCCAAAGATTTGCACAGCTTCGGTAGAAACTCTCACTGCTACTTCAGAGGTATAATATTTTGCCATCGAAGATTCCTTTTTCATTGGCAAGCCACGATTCTTCATGTCTGCAGCTTGATAAGTAAGGAGTTCGGCAGCTTCAATCTGCGTCGCCATATCTGCAAGTTTAAAAGAGATAGCCTGAAACTCTGCGATAGGTTTGCCAAATTGTTCTCGCTCCTTGGAATATTTTACAGAAGCTTCAAAAGCACCCTTCGCAATACCGATTCCAAGAGAGGCGATAGAAATTCTTCCGCCATCAAGAACCTTCATTGCCTGCGCGAATCCTTCACCAAGTTTGCCCATGATCTGATCTTTATGAACGCGACAATTATCAAAGATCAGTTCAGTAGTTTCTGAAGCGCGCATTCCTAATTTATTTTCCTTGCGACCGCCAGAAAAACCAGGAGTACCTTTTTCAATGATGAAGGAAGTCATACCCTTACTGTCGCCTTTGTTTCCAGTTCGCACGATCACCACAGCCACATCGCCGGAGATGCCATGAGTAATAAAATTCTTGCTGCCATTGATGATAAAATAATCACCATCCGCAACAGCAGTAGTGAGCATATTTGCAGAATCAGAACCAGTGTTCACTTCTGTCAAACCCCATGCGCCAATCCATTCAGCAGTAGCTAATTTAGGCAGATATTTTTTCTTCTGTTCAGCATTTCCGAAGGTCAGAATATGACCTGTGCAAAGAGAATTGTGAGCCGCCATAGACAAACCAATTGAGCCGTCAATCTTAGACAATTCAACGATAGCAGTTACATATTCAGTATAGCTCAAGCCTGCACCACCATACTCGACAGGCACTAAAACACCCATCAAACCTAATTCTCCAAGCTTCTTAAAGACATCTACCGGGAATTTCTGTGATTCATCCCATTCCATCATCTTTGGTTTGATATGTTTCTCACCAAAGTCCTTGATTGTAGCGGCAATCATCCGCTGGTTCTCGTTAATTTCAAAATCCATATAATCGTTATTCGTTAATTGTTAATCGTTATTCCAATCGTTATTCCTTTATACCCTATACCTTTATACCTCTAATCACCAACTTTGAGATAGGGTGCAAGTTTACTAAATAATCCGTCATCCATTAAGACTAACTTTTTAATATCAGTTATTTCCTTGTAATTGCCATGCTGTTTTCTATAATTGATAATGGCATTAGCCGTCTTGATTTTAATGTAAGGATGTTTCTTTAAGTCATCAAAAGAGGCAAGATTGATATTGATCTTTTTCACAAGATCAGGATTAACGTTGACATGCTCTTCTACCTGGTTGAATTGCAAACTATCGAAGCCATAAACTTCGTATAATTGTTCCTTATTAATGAACCCTCCAAGCAGATCGCGATAC
>JABDAW010000092.1 GCA_013288905.1 Bacteroidota bacterium
ATAGCGAAAGTTTTAGTAATGATTCTTATCTTAGGATTTTTAGCAAATAATTCTTATTGTCAAATAAGTATTATGACTAAAGATATTAATGGTAAACTGGATGCTGTGCTGCTTGATTCTATTAGTTCCATCAGTCAGGCTTCCCTTAATAAAAAGGCTTTGGGCGCAATGGGAATTCCTGATATTAAAGAAAAAGAGTTCACCGGATACAACGGAATGGTGCAATATGATTTTACATTTACTGATAAGAGCCTTATGGGGGCAACATTGGTGAATGGCTTCTCTACAATTAAGAATCAATTTTTATTTAATCATCAAAAGACCTCTAAATTTGACAGCCTATTGTATAAAGAACATGAAAGGGTTTTTAATAAAGTAAAAAAATATTTGCGACTCAAGGAAGGCACGGTTTATGTGATGAGGATTTCCATAAAATTTGAATGGGATGAGAAAAACGACAAAGCGATTGAGCGGAGTTCATACTTGATTGATAAAAAATATCAGATGAAAGAGTTGCATGATAAAAACGCAAAATGCTGATACCTGGAAGACAGAAATATTAAACATAATAAATCGTTAAACAATAAGAATATGAAAGCTAAAATTGGAATCTTGATGCTGTGTGTTTACTGCTTTTTAATAAGCAATGGACAGGTAACTACTGCCGACACTCTGACCAAACATGGAGGGGAGAATGTTACTCTTTGTGGTATTGTAAAAACTGTCCAATCATCTGAAAAGGTTGGCGGGAATGGGAGTATAGTTACTTTTACCGGAGATATCCCTGATAAAACTTATACCGCCATCATCAGCAATAAACTGAATAAAAGCATGGATTATAAATTGGAAAGCCTGATAGGAAAAAATATTTGTTTTTCAGGGAAAATAAAGGTCAATAAAGGTAATGCTGAAATAATGGTCACTAAAATAAATGATATTTATAAAGCTCCCCTCGTAAAGAAATAATGAGACTTATAAACGTTTAAAATGAATACGATGAAAAAAATAATAACCTCCATCCTACTCTTGATTGTTTTCGCAAGCAGCAGTTATGCTACTCATAACCGCGCCGGATTTATCACGGTGAAATCCATACCAGGGTCATATTGCCTTTGTGATTCCATTATTATTACAACCTACACTAAAACTTCCAGCCTTGCTGACAGACCCACTCTGCCTGTGGATTGGGGAGATAATACAAGTGATTCCGCTGTTCAGAGAGCTTATAAATTAAATCTGGATACTCAATTGTATCCTGATGTCAGTATCAATGTTTATTACACCACCCATTGCTTTCCCGGACCTGGCACCTACACTATCACAATGGAAGACCCTAATCGTAATCAAGGGGTCAACAATATTCCGAATTCTGTGAATATTCCTTTCTTTCTTTCCACAACTATTACCTTAGATTCTGCTTTAGGTTGTTACAGTTCTCCGGTAATTCTTAATCAGCCCATCGTTGTCGGCTGTGTGGGGCAGCCCTATATCTACAACCCAAATGCATACTCTCCTAATGGCGACAGTTTGTCTTATTCATTGATACCTTGCCGGGGTGCTAGTGGAGCAAATATTATAGATTTTACAGAACCTCACGGCACATCCAATTTTACTCTTAACCCGATTACTGGTGATTTGATGTGGGATAATCCAAGATATAGCAATTCAAATCCTGTTGACCTTGGAGAATGGAATGTCGCAATATTAATTTCATCGTGGCGAAAAGATCAACAAGGTAACTATCTTTATCTTGGCAATGTAACTCTTGATATGCAAATTACTATTGACACATGCCATGTTATTCCACCTACCATTGGGCTGTTGGCGCAGGATACCTGTGTCGTTGCCGGAAGTAATATTCGGATTCATGTCGTTGCGACCGATCCTGATGGAGATGTTATTACACTGACTGCTACCGGCGGTCCCTTTGAAGTCAGTAATCCTGCAACTTTTCCTCAAGGGGTTTCAGGCGCATCAAATGTAACGGCGAATCTTAATTGGTTGACAGATTGTAATAACATCCGCCGACTTCCTTATCCGGTAACCTTTACCGCTATGGATAATGATCCCCATCCTAATCCTGTAAATTTGACTGATATGACGACTATCAATATTTCCGTCATCTCCCCGGCTCCTAAGAATCTTATAGATTCTGTTCATGGAAATACGATTTATCCCCATTGGAATCCTGAAATCTGTCCTAATGCTCTTGGTTATAGAATTTACAGAAAGCAGGGATTTTATTCTGATAGCATCCAATGCCCTTGTACGGTTGGGGTTCCTTCGAGCACAGGATTTGTTTTGATAGCAGAAATTACCGGAATCAATGATACTATTTATGCTGATGACAACAATGGATTAGGTTTGAATCATGGAGTCAAATATTGTTATTTCGTTACCGCCTTCTATAACGACAGCAGTGAGAGTTGCGCCTCCAATCAGGCTTGCGCCCAATTGACCAAAGATTCTCCGATAATTACAAATGTCAGCATAGATACCACAGATGTTACCAACGGCAGGATATATGTTGCCTGGTCTAAACCTACCCAATTAGATACTATTAATTCCTATTTCGGTCCTTATAAATATAAAATCTATCGTTCCAATGGCTTCATCGGCGCACAATTACGATTGGTTGATTCAACAAATTCAAGTCCAGGTCTTAGCTTTGCAGACACTACCTACTACGATAGCTTGCTCCCTCCTATAAATACTTTGGATTCTGCCTGGTCTTATCGAATTGATCTTTATTCTGACGATACGCTGGTCAATTCATCGAGCCTTTCATCTTCCGTTTATCTATCCATTGCCGGTGCCGATCATACTTTGAATTTAAGCTGGAGCGAGCAAGTCGGTTGGACAGATACACTTTATAAAATTTACCGATTTGATACCGTGGCTCATGCCTGGGATTCAATAGGGACAAGCGTTACGAACTCTTATGCCGACAACAATTTGCCATACCATGTCAAGCAGACTTACTTCGTACAAAGTGTTGGATATTATACAGGCAATGGTTATGTCTATCCCATTCTAAATAACTCTGAAATAATGTCCGCCATTCCGATAGATAATATTCCTCCATGTTCGCCAGACAGCACCGTTGTCAATGCTGATTGTATTGCTCATGAAGATTTTCTCACCTGGAATAATCCTAATCTAAGTTGCTCGAATTATGTTGCCGGATACAACATTTATTATTCCCCGACAAACAAGGACGATTATGAATTAATAGCCACCATCACAGGTTCCGCGAATACCTCTTATCTCTTTAAGGACACGACTTCCATTGCAGGGTGTTTTAAGATTACTTCAGTAGATTCAGCAGGTCTGGAAAGTAAGAATGCCATCCAGGTATGTGTGGATAATTGTCCCGAATATTCACTTCCAAATGTTTTCACGCCCAATGGCGATGGCTTCAATGATTTTTTCCATCCATTCCCATATTCTTACATCAAAGATATTGAAATAGAAATCTACGATCGTTGGGGAGTATTGATGTTTAAAACCACGAATCCTGACATCAATTGGGATGGCAAAAATTCTTCTACAAAGGGCAATTGTTCAGACGGGGTATATTATTATATCTGCAAAGTAAATTCGATTCACTTCGATGGCATCCGCACGACTACCTTGAAAGGATTCATCGAATTGATTAGGAAATAGAAAGGGCATAATTCACGCTAAAAACTTCATTTCTTAGATTACTGGCAGAAAAAAACAGGTTTTAATAAAGCCCGAAATCGGACCGTCGGAGACATTAATCGTTCCCTAATTGAAGTTATGATAGCCCTATTTGAAGTTAGTACGACCCTAACTAAAGTTATTACGACCCTATTTGAAGTTAGTGCAACCCTAACTAAAGTTATTACGACCCTATTTGAAGTTACAACGATACTAACTAAAGTTATTACGACCCTATCTAAAGTTAGTGCGACCCTATTTGAAGTTATTATGATACTAACTAAAGTTATTACAACCCTAATTAAAGTTATTGCGATACTAAATGAAGTTACATTCTTGTTTTGTTTCTGAAATAAAACTTACTTTTGTAGCTTAAATTTGCAAAAAGTAAATCAAATATGTTCACAGGAATAATCGAAACCACAGGTATTGTCAAAAGAGTTACCACTGATAAATCTAATCTTAAGATTTTCATCGAAGCCCCCTTCATCAGGGAAATAAAGATAGACCAAAGTATTTCTCATAATGGCATTTGCCTGACAGTAGATGGCATAGAAGATGCTGCATATTCCATCACCGCCATTGAAGAAACTTTGTTAAAAACATACTTGAGGCATATAAAAGAAGGCGACTTGATTAATCTCGAAAGAAGCATGCTGATGAATGGGAGATTAGACGGGCACCTGGTATATGGGCATGTGGATCAAACTGCTATCTGCATAGATATTGCCGAACAAAATGGCAGCACTGTTTTCACCTTTAATTATGATGCCACCAAAGGAAATATAACCATTGAGAAAGGCTCTGTTTGCGTGAATGGTGTCAGCCTTACAGTCGTGAATTCCAGGAATGGAGCCTTCTCCGTCGCTATCATTCCTTATACATTAGAAAATACCAACTTCAAATATTTACAGAAAGGAAGCGTCGTAAATTTAGAATTTGATGTCATCGGCAAGTATGTCGCCCGATACCTTCAGCAGATGATAAAAAAGTAAAATGACTGTCGGTTTGTATAAACCAAATTTTGTCTTGTCATTCCTTACTATCCGCAACTTGGTTTATATAACCCGATAGTCATTTAATAAAAAGTGAAATGAAGAATTCTAAGGATATAAATTTGGAACGGATGACTGAGAGGGCAATTTTTTGAGGGAATGGAAGCTATTCAATGTAATATTTGTTCCCATGCGACTTGGATTTGTTCCCATGCGACTTGGATTTGTTCCCATGCGACTTGGATTTGTTCCCGTCCGACTTGGATTTGTTCCCATGCGACTTGGATTTGTTCCCATGCGACTTGGATTTGTTCCCATCCGACTTGGATTTGTTCCCATGCGACTTGGATTTGTTCCCATGCGACTTGGATTTGTTCCCATGCGACTTGGATTTGTTCCCATCCAAATGGAATTAGTTCAACAAAATCAAGATTTAAAAGAATAAATATAAAAACAAATGGCGAGAAACCCAAAGGACCCATAGCGGACCTGCTAGAAAAGCGATCAAAGAATATGGATGATGAAACAACCGGAAAGGTGCCATTTCGGTTCCTGTTCGGTAGCTTAATAAAAAATGACTGTCGGTTTGTATAAACCAAATTTTGTCTTGTCAATTCCGACGAAGGAGGAATCCTATCCATATTTCAATAGGATTCCTCCTTCGTCGGAATTGACATGTTTACACAGTTTTTATACTGTAATTATATTGTTGGTATAAATAACCCGACAGTCATTAAAAGTAATTCAAATGTTCTTTTGTTCAATTGTTCTTATCTCTTCTTTTTTCGGGGAATTGGATTCTGTTTGGTATAAAAGACGCATTTTCGAATAGTATTAATCTCTTTCATATATCAGTCCCAGAGGGACGGGCTATTGGTAGTATTAATAAGGTAAGATAACCAACCAAAGTCCCTTTAAGCCATTGATAGGGCGCTATTAATTTTCAAAACTATCGTTTAAACCCAAATTAATCATTAAGAAATTCAACACGGAGAGGTTCTTAAAACTTTGACTGTATTTCGACAATAGTCGTAATGATTGTTTTTCGGAAAGTTAATCAGAACTCCTTATCTCAGCAAAGTAACATTGCCATAAAGAGTATGAGCTTTCAACTCCGTTACATCATAAAGTTTATAGTCTATACGATAAATATAGGTGCCTTGAGGACATAAGGTTCCTAGATAGGTGCCATCCCAGCCTTGACTTATATCTGTTGATTCAAATAAATTCTCTCCCCATCGGTCGAAAATAACCATCTGGAAGGACTGAATCCGTTCGCCATAAGCAAGGAAAATCTTATTCAGCAGAGAGGAACCATCAGGATTGAAAGCATTTGGAACATATAAAGTCGAAGGACAAAATTCCTGAACATATCGGGATCCTGAGCCGTAACAATCTGCCGAATCTTTTATGGTAACAATATAAGTGCCGGGCTGCGAAATGGTAATGGAAGAGGACACCTCATTTCCAGGCTGCCAGGAATATCCGATGTATTTATCGCTTGGCGTAATGATCATATAATCGCCAGGGCAAATGAAGGTGTCAGGACCAACATTTACAATGATCTGTTTATCTATCAAAACATTGGCTGTATCATAAGAACTGCATCCCTCACGGGTAACTTGAACCCAATAATTTCCAGAGGTAGTAATCTTGATGGATTGGGTATTTTCACCGGTGCTCCAGAGATAAGACAAGCCGACATTTTGAGCATTCAATGAGGTATCCTGACCATAACAAATCTTTATATCAGGACCCAGATCAACAGTAGGAGCAATAATCGTTGTGAGGATAATAGAATCTCTGCTTACACACATTTGATTAGTCGTTTGAACATAATAAAGCCCACCAGTAGTAACAAGAAATGTTGAATTCGTAGAACCATCCGACCAAAGATATGAAGTTGCCGGATTGCCTCCATAAAGCAGAAGCGTAGCATTGCTGCAAATGTTTCTGTCAGGACCAAAGTTGATGTGAGGGTATGGAATAAAAGTGACATGGGCAGTATCGGAATTCTTGCATTTATCCCAATTGGAAACAGTTACAGAATAATTGCCGGTATAAACGGGGAAAATAATTTGAGTGGTCTGATCATTGCTCCAAAGATAGGTACAAGCAGGGTTTCCAGCATCTAAAGACATTGGCTGACCAGCACAGAGCGTTGTATCATCGCCAATATTTACAATCGGCAATGGAACAATAGTAATGACTATAGTATCTGTATCGTTACACATCTGATCTGAAACTGTGACCGAGAAAGTTCCTGCTGTATTCACAGAAATAGTTTGTGTCGAGGCACCTGTTGACCAATTATAGACATCACCCGGATTTGTTGCATTAAGAACTATCGTATTTCCAGCACATAGCGGAGTATCCCTTCCTAAATTAACCACAGGGTACGGAACAAAAGTAACCTGAATACTATCTATCCCTTTGCAATTATTTGGATCGGTAACAGTAACCGAATAGTTGTTCGTAGTGGTAGGATTAATGGTTTCTGTATTGGCATTATTCGACCAATGGAAAGACAATCCAGGATTACCGGCATTCAATGTAATGGGCATACCAGCACACAAAGCGGTATCATTCCCTAAATTAACAACAGGCAATGGAATGGTAGTAATCACCCTGCTTCCTGTTCCTGAGCAGATGCCTGAATTGGTGGCTGTTACGGAATAACTTCCGGCGGAATTTACAGTAATACTTTGTGTAATGGCACCTGTTGACCAAACATAAGTGGAGCCAGCATTACCGGCATTAAGGAGTACATTTTGTCCTGCACAAACTGTTGTATCGTTTCCAAGACTGACTACAGGGTAGGCAACAAACGAAACATGCACGGAATCCGCCGTATTGCATCCATGTGAATCGGTAACAGTAACCACATATTCACCAGAAGTACTTGGGGAAATAGTTTGCGTGGCAGAACCCGTTGACCAATGGAAAAGAAATCCGGGATTACCAGCATTCAAGGTAATGGGTTGCCCTGCACAAAGAGATGTATCATTCCCAAGAGGTATAACAGGGCTTGGAAAGAATGAAATAATAATATTACCAGTATCAACACATGGTCCTTCCTGAACTATTACCCAGTAATGCCCTGAAGCATTAACCTGAATTGTTTGGGTATTGGCACCTGTTGACCATAAATAAGTAGCACCAACATTGTTAGCATTCAAGGTAAAAGGAACACTTCCACAAACCGTGGTATCATTACCTAAATTTACAACATTGTAAGGGACATTAGTAACAACAATTTGATTATAGGTGGTGTCATTACATCCCCAGCTACTTGTGGTGATTAACTCAACAGTGTATGTCCCTGAATTGGTATAGTTATGCGTAGGGTCCTGAAGATTAGAAGTATTGTTCCCTCCAGAAGCAGGGTCGCCAAAATTCCAATGCCAACCTGTAATTGTCCCTGATGGAATATAGGATGTATCTGTAAAACTTACCACGGTATTGCAAAGACTTGCATGAGAGAATCCGCCACGCGCACCAACTACTCTAAGACAATAAGACAAAGTTTGTAGACCGTCATAAGGACATGCATTATTCTTAACTGTAACTGTGAAACAGTAGTTCACAGTATTAGCAGCCGAAGAAGGTGGAGTCCATGTGAAAGTACCTGTAGGATGAGGACTTCCGGTAACTGTAAATGTCGCTCCTGGAATACTTCCATTCCACCACATCGTGTCTATAACATTTGAATTAGGATCCCCGCTGAATATCTGGAAAGATATTGGAACCTGTGCACAAATGGTATCATCAAAAACGGTAGGGCTTCCATTAATTCCTGTTAAAGTAGGATTACCATTATTAGCACAATTAATAATATTGATTTGAATGTCGCGCTCTACTTCGCCAATCAGTACTCCATGCCGATATTCCTGAACTAAGATTGCCATTACGCCTATATCAAGAGCGGAAGGAGTCATACAGAACGTTCCGCTTGTTGCATCAAAGACAGCGGAGGGACTGGAAGATACAGGGTTGTTTGCATTGTAATTGAAACTACTATAGGTAACGGTGGAACTAAAAGGATTGCCCGAAGAACCCGTCAATGGAGTCATCAGGGAATATACCAAAGAATCTCCATCAGGATCAACGGCTCCATTGTTATAACAATACGATTGACCTTGGCAAATATAAGGCACAGGAAGGCTTGAAAAATAAGAAGAGTTATTGCCGGGTGAAATGGTATTATTCAACATAGCAAAGACCGTCAAAGAATCACTGCCAGCGCCGTTAATCGTATTGATATTTCCATTCCGGGCATACATTCCATAAGCAAATATCCAATCAGAACATTGTTGTGGCAAGGTAATATCTCCTTTATAAATAAATTGCTTTACCCCCGGATATATGGAGTTGATATCAACACATGTGGAATGCAATGTGGGGCAGATAGGAGTAACTTCAATATTTGAAAGAGCGGCATCTTTGGTAATGTCAAATGTCAATGGTCCGATACTGCAAGAGGTAGAATAATATGAAATCGGGAGAGTTTGAGGCATGGGATAAGAACTCGAACAATCATAATAAAAGGAATAAGTGATTTCATAAGTATTACCTCCAAGACATTTGTATGTAATATCCGCACCCATAGCGTGAGTAGCATAAGATTGTTGGCTTGCTGAAAAGAAAACAACAAGCGACACCACTACAATTTTAATGAATGTCAACAAGGATTTCATAATCTTCATACTAACAGAATTCGAGTTGTTTTCAATATGGATATATTTACCATTTTGGATAGGGATTTCTCTTTTTAAAAACAAAGGTACTTTTTTCAAGATGCAAAGTTAAATAAAATTTTTGAGACTCACCCCTATTATCAATAAAAACTTTGATAAGGTAAAAAGATCAGGTTATAGATTATTCCAAAAAAGAAATTTAAAATCTGTGGGAACCAAAACTATTCTGATCAGATCCATTTGGGTAACCTTGAAAGTTAACCCTATTTGTTGGAGAATTTTTTTAGTTCTACCTAAACCAGCTTTGGGCAACCCTTCAGAGGATATAGGACTCATGGAAAAAGCTTCATCGCTGCATTGATTATTATGCCGCAAGGTTGTGAGACCGTACAGCAAAGTTTGGTCATGGGTGAAATCCGTTGTTTTGATGTTTAATTGAACTTAAAATAACCCACTCATCAACAGGTTTCACCCATGACCCAAAGTTTTAAGTCGGTGCCGCAAGGTACTGAGACCATACCGCAAGGTTTTAAGTAGGTAGCGCAAGGTCATGAGGTTGTACCGCAAGGTTTAAAGTCAGTGCCGCAAGGTTGTGAGACAGTAAAACAAGGTTTTAAGTCGGTACCGCAAGATTGTGAGACGGTAAAGCAAGGTTTTAAGTCGGTAGAGCAAGGTTATAAGACCGTATTCCAGACATTTTCCCGTTATAAACTAAGAAAATGATGAATAGTTAAAACCTGGAATATCTCAAAATAAAGAGCCTCAGCAATCTATTTAATCCTTTCCAAAAGATTCTAATGAAGGAAACATTCCTTAAACCTGCTCATCCCTCCGAATTCATGGAATAATTC
>JABDAW010000093.1 GCA_013288905.1 Bacteroidota bacterium
AATAGAAGATAGCTGGAAACATCATTTATCAGAAGAATTTAATAAGCCTTATTTCTCTGAATTAAAATCTTTTTTGGTAAATGAAAAGAATAACGGCTCTACTATTTTCCCGCCGGGGCAACAGATTTTCAATGCCTTTAATCTTACGCCATTTGATAAAGTAAAGGTCGTTATTCTTGGGCAAGATCCCTATCATGGAAGGGGTCAGGCGCATGGTCTTTGCTTCTCGGTTCAGGTTGGTATAAAGCCTCCACCGTCATTGGTAAATATTTATAAAGAGATAGAAGATGACTTGAAGATCAAGATGAATTACTCCAATGGAAACCTTGAACCATGGGCAAAGCAAGGTGTCTTTTTATTGAATGCAATCCTTACCGTGAAAGAAAATACACCAGCTTCTCATCAGGGCAAAGGTTGGGAAGTATTCACGGATGCTGTCATCAAAGAATTATCTGATAAAAGATCTGGTTTGATATTCCTTCTTTGGGGTGGATATGCTAAGCAAAAGAAGGCGATTATTGATGGATCAAAGCATACCATTCTGCAATCCGGACACCCTTCTCCTATGTCTGCCAATCAGGGAATGTGGTTTGGAAATAAACATTTTTCTAAGACCAACGTATTACTTAAAGAAGAAGGTTTGGAGGAAATTAATTGGCAGATTACATGAGATTATTTAGACTTTGTGGAATATTAATATTGCTTGGAAGCCTCGTTAATCAAGGCTTGGCGCAATCAAATTATACTTTACAAATTCAATCCATTGATAGTTCTCAAGATAAAACTCTTGCCGGTATTATTAAGAATATTCCTTATAAAAAAACCTTCCCGAATAAATTATTGAGAACAAAAGAACTGCAATCTTTTCTCTTTAGTTTATATGATAACGGATATATCGCCGCATCAATTGACAGCATTAAAAATGATTCATTAAATCAAATCGCTTATCTTAATTTAGGACTGATTTATCATTGGGCAAAGACTGAAAAAGGGAATGTTGATGAAGGAATATTAAGCGAGACAGGCTTTAGGGAGAAAGTTTATTTCGGGAAGATATTCAATCAAATGCAAGTGAGAACTCTTCAGGAAAAGATTCTTAATTACTGCGAAAACAATGGCTTCCCATTCGCTTCAATAAAATTGGACAGCATTAAAATGGACGCAGATAAAATATATGCAAAGCTGAATCTTACCAAGAATATATTAGTGAAGGTGGACAGTATCATCATCAAAGGCAATGCTGAATTATCCGAACAATATCTCTACAATTATCTTGGAATAAAACCCGGCGATCTCTACAATGAATCTTTAGTAATTAAGATTCCCGACCGATTGAAAGAGCTGCCATTCCTCAATGTTACGCAAAAATTCAAAGTTATTTTTCTGGAAAAGAACTGCAAGATTCTTCTATACATTGACAACAAGAAAGCCAGTCAATTTGATGGCGTGGTAGGCATTGCTCCCAATACACAAAGTGCTGTTCCTGGCGGTACGCCCAGCGTTTCAAGCGTTCGGATTACCGGGCAGGCTCATCTTCGATTGAATAATTCTTATGGTCATGGGGAATTATTCGACCTTAACTGGCAGGAGCCTCAACCTCAAACACAGGACTTAAAAGTTCAATTTAATTATCCTTTTCTTGCTAAAAGTCCTTTTGGTTTAGATGTGAAGTTTTCGCTCTTCAAACAAGATACCAGTTACCTCAATCTTGATGAGAATATCGGGCTTCAATACTTGCTTTCCGGTGGCAATTATTTCAAGGTATTTTATGAGCATACATCCTCCACGATAATCTCTGCGGTGGGTCTTGACAGCATCACGGTTTTGCCTTCTTATGCTGATGTTTCCTGCAATCATTACGGGATAGGTTATCGCTCCGAAAAGCTTGATTACCGGCTCAATCCGCGCAGTGGTTATTCCTTTGAAGCCAGTGCTTCTTATGGCTTTAAAACCATCAATAAGAACCCCAATATTAACCCTGAAGTTTATGATTCCCTGAAGCTGACTTCCACAGAATATAAAGCCGAGTATTCCTTCGATTATTACTTCCCTTTATCCCTGCGAAATGTCATTGATATTGGTGCCAAGGGAGGCGTCATAAACTCCCCTGATTTATTTCAAAATGAGTTGTATCGTTTTGGAGGATTGCAAACTTTGCGGGGCTTTGATGAGTTGTCAATTTATGCTTCCAATTATGAAATATGGAAGGTTGAATTCCGGTATATTATGGAACAAAATTCTTATCTCTTTGTCTTCTATAATCAAGCCTGGTATGTCAATCAAATGAGAAATAATCCCGGTCCATATACCGATACACCTTATGGATTCGGAGTGGGCAGCACCTTTCAGTCGAAGCTCGGCATCATGTCTGTAAGCTACGCCCTGGGCAGTGAATTGGGTAATCCCATCGCCTTCAAGAGCGGAAAGATTTCATTTGGTTTGGTGAATTATTTTTAAAATCAACATTTTCACAAAAGATTTCCCTTTTCTATAGGTACCATAAAGTGAGGAAATCCTAAAAAAACCGATTTATAACGGGGAAATAGTCGCAGGAGACATCTTCTTATGGAAGGTTTGAATGGTAAGTAAGAAGGTTTGAACGTGCATTGAAATCGTTTGAACGTGCATTGATAACGTTTGAACATGCATTAAACTCTTTTGAACGTGCATTGAAAACGTTTGAACGTGCATTAAAAAAGTTTGAACGGGTATTAAAAAAGTTTGGACGTGCATTAAACTCGTTTGAACGTGCATTAAACTCGTTTGAACGTGGAGTAAAAACATGTCTTTTTGGATTATTGGAACAAGAAAAAGCCACGAACTTCGATTTAAATTCTTGAGCCTCGTAACTGATTTTTCTTCCTTCATTTATTAATAGTTGCTCCCTTTTCGGGGAGCTGCCATGAATAAATGAGGGGAGTTATTAATTATGAAGAATGAATTATGAGTTGTCATGGATAACTCATAACTCTTCTAAGCAGTATAAAACTGCATCTCAACGGAACTTCCGTTATTATTAAAAATCAGTTGATCGGAGAGGTGCTTCATGAGATAAATCCCACGTCCGCTTGGCTTCTCCAAATTCTCCGGCGCGGTAGGGTCCGGAAGATTGTAATAATCAAATCCATTGCCTTCATCAGCGATGACAAAAGATATCTTGTCGGTATCATATTGATACGTCACGGTAATCGTTTTGTTTTCATCGCTGTGGTTGCCATGATAGATTGCATTAGTTACGGCTTCTGTTACTCCCATGAGCATTTTGCCATAGCAATCTTCTGAAATTTTGTACTCATCTCGAATATCGTCAATGAGTTTTTCTACTGTGTTGATACTTTCGGGTGATGACATTAGAACAATTTTTTGAATTGGGTATTGAACGAGCATTATTGATATTTTTTAATTCTGAATTGATTGAAAATACTGATCTACTTTCTGTCTGTAGAAAGGGCTTAACGTAGGAGGCATGGTCTTCAACAATTCTATTTCTTTTAATTTTAGCCTTTTATACTCATCTAAATCAAAAGGGTTACGTTTTGCCACATCTTTTCCTGATTTACTTTCTCTTTTATCATCCTGTTCACGTTCTTTTTCTGCCCTTTCGCTCTCCAATAATCTTGTTTTTATCTGATCCACCCTGTCTAATGTTTCTTGACTGATTCTGTTATTAACGATGTCCTTTTGAACTTTTTCCATTTGTTCGGCAAGCTTTCCAAGATCGCCCGTAGAGCCTTTCCCATCCCTGTTTTCTGTACCATTTAAATCATTTAAGGCATTCCGAATGGCGGCTTGTTGGGCGGCGAGTTTTGCTAATTGTTCATTCATTCCATTTGGTCCATTATCTCCTTTACCCAATCCATTTTGACCTTCTCCAGGATTAGAACCACCTTTTCCATCTCCAGGTTTCTTGCCGTCTTGACCTTCCTTGCCATCTTTACCGCCAGGTTTCTTGCCGTTTTCACCTTTCTTTTGCTCCTCTTTTAATTTCTTGATTGCTTCGGCAAGGTTCTCCTGCATCTTTTTAATTTCAGAAAGAGACTCGCTTTTCTTTTTGCCTTTACCGGGTTTTTTACAAGCCCCGCTACCGGCTTTTGATTGAGATTCCTGTTGCTGCATACTGTTGAGGGCTTCGGATAAAAGCAGGGCAAGATTATTCATCGAAGTCATGGCATATTGCTGGTTACTTCTTGCTTGCTGTGTATTTCTTTCTTCAAAGAAATCTAAGGATTTATCAATGTTTTGATTGATGGAACTGACCTCTTTATTCACCGTTGAAGAAATCTGAACAACCCTGCGCGCCAGTGCCGTCAAGCTATCCTCAATCATCCTCATATCGTCCTTTAATTTCCTTTCGTCTTTACCGATTTTTAAATATTGAGGATTCGCAACATCCACATCCTTCAATTGCCCCATCAAATCTTCCTGGTTGAATGAAACACGAATCAAATTCTCCAATAAAGCTCTCAAGGCTGCCTCATCCTCACCTTCTTTTTCCTGGGCATTGGCGGCGGCAGATGCCTCCATTTTCTCTGCCATCTTTTTCATTTTGCTGGCAGCATTCTTTTGAGATTTAGAGGCTTTATCATTCTCTTTTTTATCCAAGCTTTCTTTGGAATCTTTCTGATCTTCGGAAATATCCTTTTGTTCCTTATCAGTATTCTCCATCTTCTCCGGTGATGTCAATTCCTGGTTCATCTTCTCCATCGCCTTAATATCCTTTTTAATATCCTCGAAGTTCTTTCCTAATTCATCCTGTTTCTTTTCCAATTCTTCTTGCTTCTTTTCAGCATCGGTTTTGTTGGCATCTTTGTCTTTATCTTGAGGTTTATCGGCTGCCTTATCCTTATCTTGAGATTTATCCTTTTTGTCTTTGTCAGCAGACTTATCCTTATCGGCAGATTTATCTTTATCCTTGTCTTTTTTATCCTTATCCAAATTCTTCTCTTGGGTTTTATCCGCTAATTTTTCTTGCTCATCCGCTAATTTCTTTAAGTTATCTACGGTCTCGGAATACTTCTTTTCCAACTCCATTTTCTTGAATATCTCTAAGGTCCTGTCCATTTCCTTTTCGATTTCTTTATTGGAATATTTCATTTCTTCCAGCTTGTCCTGAATCTTTTGTTTGTCCATATTCTCCATCAGCTTCTTCAATTCCTCCATCATCTTTTTTAATTCAGGAGTCATCATTTTATCCATCAACTTATTCAGTTCGTCTTGTTTTTGAAGAATCTCTTCATTCTCCTTTTTATATTCCTGCTCATTGGCTTGCTTCTGCTGATTTTCCTTTTGAATCTCGGCAGCTTTATTTTGCAACTTCTCTTCCTTTTTAATCACATCTTCAATCTTCTTTTTATCCTCCCAATTCAAACTTTTCTTATCAAACATATCCTTGTTGATGTCATTCAATTCCTTCTCCAATTTCTTTGCATCATCAATAGTCTGCTTTAAATCCTGTTTGATGGCATCATTCTTTTGACCCGTAGTCTGTTCGATTTCTTTTAATGTCGGAGCCTTAAAAATATAAGTTGCAGAATGAGTAGCCTTACTTCCATTCACGCCGTCATTATCCCAAATCTCAAAGAAATATTCTATCTCATCTCCCGCTCCTACCTTCAAATTGGATGCATCCCAAAAGTAAAAGAACTGGTCTTGGGTAGCATGATTATTAATCGGAATAGCCTCTGCATATTCCTTGCCCTTGTTGATGGATGAATCATCTGTCTTTAAGAATTTATAAACGAAATTCAATTTATTAAAACCATAATCATCCTTCACAATTCCCTTGAAAAAATAACGCTTACTGCTTAATGAATCCTTCTGTTGCTCAACATTAATGGTAGGATACAAATCTGGAATAACCGTTACCGAATACCGAATAGAATCCTTGCTTTTCAATTGAGCATTGCTGGTAGAGATTGCATAATTATCGCTCTCCATAAACCGCTTTGCATAGCCGAATTTATTCTCTTCAAGCAAATGTACATCCACAACTCCTTCTTTAAAAATTATCTTCAAAGCATCGGTATTTCTGGTAAGGAATTTCCAATTAACCTTAGTGCCGGCAGGAATATTAAAGTCGCCTGTGTTCTGCAATTTATCATTCGTCTTTCCGGTATAGGCAGGGTATTCAAACGCCGCTTCCATGGTTAATACTAAGGGATTTGGGATAGCTTTCAAATCATATTCCTTGCTACTGAAACCATTGCCGGTCAAGTGGAAGGCAATATCTTTTTGCACATTCTTGAAGTCATAATGATAGAGCGCATTATTCTCCTTTTCCAATTTGAATTGATTGCCGCCCATCTCGATGTAAGCATTCTCGGGCACTTCATTCCCAACAATCTTTACATCCAATCTGAAATCTTCTTGTTGCACAGCTTTCAAGTCCTTATTCAAAACTTCAAAGGTAAAAGGTGCAGGCTTTTCAAAATAAGTTCCGTGTTCCATCATTCGTTTAGTGCCATCTTTCAGGATGCTCGAATTGATAAAGAACAAGCCCAACATCAGCATTACAGGCACCAAGGCAAACTTCAGATATTTCTTATTCTCTGTCAAATCAATGGCAGAAGTAAAAGGAATAGGCTTTAATTCACGAGTCTTCTGGTTGATGCTTGCTTCGATTAATTGAACGGTATTTGGGTCATTCGTTTCCTTTTGAAGGGAATTCAATTGCAAAGTATTAATCAATTTATCCTTTATGTCCCCGAAGTGATTACCAATGATATTCGATGCCTGTTCATAAGAAATAATAGTGCCGAGCTTATACAAATGGAACAATGGTAAGGCTACAAACCTCCCTATAACATAAGCATTAGTCAATAAAAAAGTATAAAATAACGAAGTCCTAACAGCGGTACTAAAGTGCCCGAAATACTCGCCAACAGTGAGGGTCAAATAAAACAACAGCGAAATAGTAAATGTATAAAGTGCCCCACGAATGAGCTGATTTTTGTAATATTTCCTGATAAACTCATCGAGTTTATTGATTAAAATCTGGTAGTTTGAATTCTTATTTTCCATTGTCATTGCCTCCTGCCTTGTATTTATTTATTGCTGCAAAGTTAGTTAAAAACGGAGACATCTGAAAATTGTTACTTAATCTGAGGTTAAAGAATAAAATTTGAATTCTTCAGTTAACAGTCATCCTCAATAAATGCTCCTTACAAGTCTCTCAAAAAGAATAATAAAATAGTTTGGGATTTTAGATTATGACAAATAGCATATTAAAGCATGACTAAAGTCATAAAAGCAACTCCGATTATAATTGTATCTTTGCAGTCAGAAAAATAAAATAAAACAATGAAAAAGTCACATATATTTGCAATCGTTTTGATAGCCGTAGCAATAGGTGCAATTTTGAGTACGGTAGCCAGTTCGGGTACTTACTCCGATTTTTCTTCTGCAGAGAAGAATAAAGATATGGATTTCCATGTCAACGGGAAGCTCAATAAGGCAAAGGATATTCACTATAATCCTGAAGAAAATGCTAATCTTTTTACCTTCTATATGGTAGATAAAAAGGGTGTCGAACGAAAGGTTTTATATAACGGTTCGAAGCCCCAGGACTTCGAGAAATCAGATGAAATAGTGTTGGTAGGTCGTTGCACTGGCGATGATTTCCTTGCAAAAAGCATCCTCTTGAAATGTCCTTCCAAATATTCCAATCCAAATGAGGATATGAAGGAGTTTAAAGCCAAAGGGTAGGCATAAGGTATAAGGAATAAAGGTATAGAGATAATGACAATAGCTCATAAAGATAATATTCTTATACCCTATACCTTTATTCCTCTATTCCCTATACCTTTATACCTCTATTCCTTTTAGACAATGACCTACGCAGGAGAGCATCCTATTTTTGGACAATTGGGACATTTGTTTGTGGCATTGGCTTTTGCTTCTGCGTTATTGTCTTGCATTAGTTATTTTGCCGGTTTAAATAAGGGATTAATCAACAACTCCTGGCAACGATTAGGGAGGATAGCTTTTGGTATCCATTCCTTTGCTGTGGCAGGGATTGTGGTTACTATGTTTTATCTTATTTACAACCATTATTTTGAATATTATTATGTCTGGTATCACTCTTCTTTGACACTTCCATTTCGATATATGTTTGCTTGCTTTTGGGAAGGGCAGGAGGGAAGTTTTCTACTTTGGACGGTATGGCATGTGATACTTTCATGGTTCATAATTCGAAAGGGTGGCGAGTGGGAAGCCCCGGTAGTCGGGGTAATTGCTACTGTACAAGTGTTCCTGACTTCCATGTTGCTGGGAGTTTATGTATTTGGGTATAAGTTGGGCAGCGATCCCTTTATTTATTTAAGAGATAATCCTGAAATGTCTAATCTTCCATTCATAAAGATGGCAGATTACCTAAGCAGAATCAAAGACGGCAGAGGCTTGAATCCCTTGCTGCAGAACTATTGGATGGTCATTCATCCTCCCACTTTATTTCTTGGCTTTGCATCAACGGTAGTTCCCTTCGCCTTCGCAATAGGAGGCTTGATAAAAGGAAAATATACCGAGTGGGTGAAGCCAGCAATACCATGGGCTTTCTTTGGGGTAATGATACTTGGTACAGGTGTATTAATGGGAGCGGCATGGGCTTATGAAGCCTTGAGTTTCGGCGGCTTCTGGGCATGGGATCCTGTTGAGAATGCATCATTAGTCCCCTGGCTCACCTTTGTAGGAGCAGCACATTTGATGCTGGTATTCAAGAACCGAGGACATTCGATATTGAGTACTTATATCTTTACTATCGTTACGTTTTTATTAGTCTTATATTCCACATTCCTCACAAGGAGTGGCATACTCGGAAGCACTTCTGTACATGCCTTTACAGACTTAGGGATGTCCGGGCAATTGGTTGTTTACATGGCATTCTATGTCCTGCTATCGGTTTATTTATTGGTAAAGAATCGAAAGAAACTTCCCAGAACAGAAGCCGAAGAAGAAATGGGTTCAAGAGAGTTTTGGATGTTCATCGGAACATTAGTATTGATGATTTCTGCCATGCAAATTACCTTCACCACCTCTATTCCTGTCTTCGATAAATTAGGATTATACCATGTTACAAACTTCTTAGGAACGATTCTAAACTTCTTTATTAAAATCATCAATAACTTGTTTAATGCCGGGATTCACCTTCTTGAAAAGAGACATAATTTAAGTCCGCCAGATGATCCAAAAGCGCATTACAACTTATGGCAACTCCCAATTGCGATTATTCTTGGTATTCTTACAGCCATCGGTCAATTCTTTAAATATAAGAATACCAATACCCAAGAATGGTTGAAGAAGATCAGTATTCCATTCTTCCTCTCCGTAATTCTTGCTGCCTTATTCTCCTGGCAATTGGAGCTGAACAGGATTAATTATTTCATCCTGTTATTCACCTCGCTCTTCACAGTTATTGCGAATTTTGATTTCATGGTAAGGGTATTGAAATTAAAGATAAATCTTTCTGGAGCTTCTATCGCACACATCGGCTTTGGTTTAATATTAATGGGAGTCCTGATTTCGAATGCGAAGAGCACGATCATCTCTGAAAATAAAACCTTCATCAATCTCGGCAAAGACTTCCCAAACAATGAAAATGTGATGCTAATAAAAGGCGATACTGTAGCGATGAATAAGTATTATATCTCCTACAAAGGAAGGCGACGCGGCACCGATGTTACGGATGAAAAGAACCTTTATTATACCATAGAATATTTCAAAAGAAACAAGGAAACAAGCAAGCTCGAAAAGGAATTTGAACTGCAACCTATTGTCCAGTTAAATCAAAGGATGGGCAATGTTCCCGAACCCGCCACAAAGAGATTCCTGACCAAAGATATTTATACCCACATCACATATCCCGATCTCGAGGATATCGAAGGTCCGAACACAGATTCGCTTTATAGAA
>JABDAW010000094.1 GCA_013288905.1 Bacteroidota bacterium
AAGATGTTCTTGGGAATAAAATCTATCAGCAAAATAGCACTGGAATCAACACAACCATTGATGTCTCGAAGTGGAGTGAAGGAATTTATTTCTATGAGATAAAAGGGCAGGAAGGAAGCGTGAGAGGGAAGTTTGTGAAAGAGTTATGAGTTATGAAGTATGTTTATGAGTCATCTTAAAACTCATAACTCATACTTCATAACTCGTTCAAATCCCCGTGTAATTAAACGGCGTAATAGTCTTTAATAATTCCCGAACCTTTTCATCAATATCCAATTTGTCAATGAATTGATGAATCTCTGCCTTGCCGATTTTTCCATTGGTGCGACTAAGGTTTTTAAGCTCTTCAAAAGGAGCCGGGTAGCCATTCTTTCTAAGAATAGTCTGGATGCCTTCGGTAACGACAGCCCAATTATTTTCTAAGTCGGCATTGATGGCATCCTGATTTAATTGCAGTTTGTTCAAGCCCTTCATCAATGATTTTATAGCAATCAAAGTATGCGCCATCGGCACACCGATATTCC
The DNA here is from genome assembly GCA_013288905.1 of Bacteroidota bacterium. Lineage (GTDB taxonomy): Bacteria > Bacteroidota > Bacteroidia > AKYH767-A > JABDAW01 > JABDAW01. Next base: position 525 of record JABDAW010000094.1, read on the forward strand.
TCAAAACAGTTGAATCAGTAAGGTCTCTCTGCAACCATGAGATAGGAAGTTTGGCAGAGAAATGCTCAAACAATGCATTCGCAATACCGAGATTTCCTTCCGAGTTTTCGAAGTCAATAGGGTTCACTTTATGAGGCATGGCAGAGGAACCGACTTCATCCTTCTTGATAGTCTGTTTGAAATAATCCATTGAGATATAAGTCCACATATCACGATTCAAATCCATGAGGATGGTGTTGATTCTTTTCATGTTATCGAACAGGGCAGCGAGATTGTCATAAGGCTCTATCTGCGTAGTGATTCTGGAGCGGGACAAACCCAATTTACCTTCGACAAATTCATTGGCAAACTTCTTCCAATCAATGTTTGGATAAGCAATATGATGAGCATTGAAGTTGCCGGTAGCCCCGCCGAATTTAGCGGAATAAGGAATGCTTCCCATCATGGATTTCTGACCTGTCAATCTTTCCACAAAGACTTTAATCTCCTTACCCAACCGAGTCGGGGAAGCAGGCTGCCCGTGGGTTCTGGCAAGCATCGGGACCTGCTCCCAATCATCTGAAAGTTTATAAAGCAATGCTATCAGATGATGAACTTCATTTCGATAAATTACTTGAATAGCTTCTTTTAAAAGCAAGGGAGTAGCAGTATTATTTATATCCTGTGATGTCAATCCGAAATGAATAAACTCCATAAAATCCTCCAAGCCCAGCTTTGTAAATTCTTCTTTCAGAAAATATTCCACAGCCTTCACATCATGATTTGTAATCTTCTCCAAAGCTTTTATCCTGTGGGCATTTTCTTCATTAAATTCCTCATAAATCTTTCGCAGGGAAGGAAAATGAATCTTATCGAAGTTCTTCAATTCCTCCAGCGGCAATTCGCACAAGGCTATAAAATATTCCACTTCCACGCGCACCCTGTATTTTATCAAAGCACTTTCAGAAAAATACTTTGCAAGTTCCTCCGTCTGCGAACGGTAACGCCCATCAATCGGGGAGATAGCATTTAATTCATTTAAATTCATAAGATGTTATTATTAGTTTCAAGGCGGTAAAATTATTAAAATACTTTTTATTGGGATTAGGATGACTTCGGAACCAAAATATTATTTTCAAACTTTTCGTTAAATTTGCAACATTATTTAAAGGATTTATACCAAAGGAATATTTTATACCTCGAAAGAGACCCCACAATGAATACCAATATAAAAAATATACTTACCAAATCTATCTTCATCGCACTTCTTTTCTGCATGGGATATTCCAATTCCTTCGGGCAGTTTTACCAGGGGACGCAGATGACTTTCGGGAAGAACAAAGTGCAGTATAATGAGTTCTTCTGGAGTTATTATCGGTTCAAGAATTTCGATTCTTATTTCTATAAAGGCGGCAATGAAATAGCAATGTATGTAGGTCGAATCGCTGATGACGACTTAGCGCAGATTCAGAAGTTGTATGATTATAATCTTGATGGAAGGTTGCAATTCATCATCTTCAATCGTTTGAGCGATATGAAGCAAAGCAATATCGGGTTGTCCACCGATGAAGTCAATAATACGGGAGGCGTTACTCGGATTGTGGGCAGTAAGATTCTATTGTATTTTGATGGAGACCATCGTCATCTTCGGGAGCAGGTTCGGGAGGGTATTGCAAATGTTTTATTTAATCAAATCATGTATGGCGGCGATGTGAAAGATGTCTTACAGAATGCCGCTATGCTAAACATTCCTGAATGGTATTCCAAGGGATTGTTTTCTTATATCGCGAACAATTGGGATACCGATCTTGATAACAGAATGAGAGATGGAATCATCTCCGGCAGGTACAAGAAATTCAATCGGCTTCAGGGCAGGGATGCTGTCATTGCAGGTCATTCTCTCTGGAAATATATTGCGGATGTCTATGGGGAATCTGCAATTTCAAACCTTATTTACATGACCCGAATCAATAGAAATATTGAGGGCGGAATGAACTTTGTATTAGGCTCTTCACTAAAAACTTTGACTGATAGTTGGTATGAATATTATCAGAAGAAATACTTTAATTCAGATAAAGGCAAAGAACTTCCATTGTCAAAACCCCTTGCACTGAGGGCAAAGCAATTGAGGACTTACAGTCAGATGAAGATCAGTCCCGATGGAAATTATGTCGCCTTTGTTCGGAATGATATGGGAAAATATAAGGTCTATCTGTACAATCTTCAGAAGAACAGTAAGAAGAAATTATTTAAGGATGGCTACAAATCTTTAGCACAGATTAATGATGAATCCATGCCTGTCCTTTGCTGGCACCCTACCGGAAAATTATTAACCATGATTCGTGAATACAAGGGTCAGGTGAAACTCACGATGTATAACATGGAAACGAAGAAATTGGACAATACAAATCTCCTGGGCTTTGATAAAGTTACTGATTATGGATACTCTGATGATGGGCAGAATCTTGTTTTCGCAGGAGTGATGAAAGGACAATCCGATATCTTTGTCTATAATCTCAGAAGCCGCACCTACCAGCAGATTACAAATGATCTGTATGATGATTTCAATCCTCGTTTTGTGAATCATTCCTCACAAATTGTTTTTGCTTCCGATAGAATAAATGATACCTTAAAACCGGATAAAACAATTCCGGCTATTCCTGTGAATGCAACCACAGATTTGTTTTTATACGACTTTAAATCCAAGTCTAAGGTTCTTAAAAGATTGACCAATTCACCCTTGGCAAATGAATCCCAGCCTTATCAATATGACAGTTCTAACATCGCCTATTTAAGCGATGAGAATGGTATCACCAATCAGTATATTGCCCATCTGGACAGCATTATCAGCTATGTGGATACTATTGAACATTATCGGGATGTGGTTACTTCTTTTCCTATAACCAATTCGCCAAGGAATATTCTTTCACAAGATGTTAATTCCAGGACCAAAAAGGAAACGGAAATCATCTACATGGATGGAAAATACAGGCTTTACAATGAACCAATGTCTAACTGGGATGGCAAGCCGAAGACCTTGCAGAACACACCTTATGAAAGAATCCTTGTCAATAAAAACGATACGTCCTTAAACAAAGAAAGCCAGCCTCCCATACCTGCTGTGAAAATTACTCCTGAAAATAAACAACCACGTGATTCCAATTATATTGACATCAATAATTACATTTTCAACAACGATATCATCAAGCCTTTCGAGAAGAAAAAAGAAGAACCTAAAAAAACTGTAATAACTCCGAAGCCCGCTGCAAAGCCTGAGGACACCCTTGGCAAGAAGTCGCAGTCAGAGCTTCTTTCCATCTTCAAGGCAAGGAATTACGATCTTGGTTTTAGCCCTAACTACATCGTTACCCAAGTTGATAACAGCACGCTGACTCCTATGTATCAGACCTTTAATCCCGGTAGCCCTGTCTTTTTTGATCCGGGTCTGTTGGGTGTGATTAAAGTGGGCATTTCTGATTTGATGGAAGACTATCGCATTGTAGGTGGTGTGCGTCTTTCGGGAGATTTGGCAAACAATGAATACCTGTTGAGTTATGAAAATCTCAAGAGCAGATTAGATAAAAAACTTTCGTATTATCGCCTCGGACAAACATCAGATAATGGCAATGGATATTCTACCCGCACCCACAGCAATGAAGTTGAATACACTCTGAAATGGCCCTTCAACGACCTCGCCTCCATTCAAGGTTCGATGGCGTATAGAAACAATAGAAATGCTTTTCAGGCATCCGATGAAACAAGTCTGACCGTTCCCACGACCATCGAGCATTGGGGAATTCTCAATGCTGCATATATCTTTGATAACACCATCAGTACCGGCTTGAATTTATATAATGGCACCCGTTTCAAAATCTTCGCTCAGATGTATCATCAGGACACTGCGATAGCCTCTATCCTTAGCCAGCAGGGCATTCCTACTTCGACGATGTATGTTGTGGGGCTTGATTTCAGGCACTATATTAAGGTTCATCGCGAAATTATCTGGGCAAATCGTTTTGCATGGAGCACTTCGTTTGGACAGCAAAAACTTATTTATTATCTCGGTGGTGTTGACAATAATTTATTTCCAAAATTCAATCAATCCACCAACATTGATCTCTCCCAAAACTATGCCTACCAGACCTTAGCGACCAATATGCGAGGCTTCGATCAGAATGTCAGGAATGGAAATAGTTTCGCGGTTATCAACAGCGAAATGCGCATTCCCATCTTCCAATATTTATCCAATCGCCCTATCAAATCAGACTTTTTAAGAAACTTCCAAATCATCGGTTTCCTTGACATCGGGACTGCCTGGACCGGCACCAATCCTTTTGATTCATTGGCAAATATCAACAAGACGACTATCAACAATGGTCCCGCCCTGACCGTTATTCTTGAGTCTCAGCGTCAGCCCATTGTTGCGGGTTATGGCGTTGGCCTTCGCTGCAAATTGTTTGGATATTTCCTCCGCGGAGATTATGCCTGGGGCTATGAAGATTATACGCGGACACCGCCGATTTTCTATCTTTCTTTCGGTCTGGATTTCTAAAAGTAATAAGTATTATGTATCAAGTATTAAGTCCAAAACCCTTATACCATATACCCTTTATACCCTTATTCCTTAATTAATGAAAATGGAACTTTCAACAATCCTAACTATCGTCCTTATCGGCGTTGTAGCCGGCATGTTCAGCGGCTTCATTGGCATCGGCGGCGGCTTAATTGTCGTGCCTGCTTTGGTATTTTTCATGGGCTTCACGCAGCATCAGGCACAGGGCACGAGCCTCGCCATGATGCTTCCGCCCATCGGATTATTGGCGGTAATGAATTATTATAAATCCGGACATATCACGACGATGGATTTAAAAGTCGCATTAATCCTTGCTACAACATTTATTCTCGGAAGTTATTTCGGATCAAAATTCGCCATTGCATTAAGCGCCGATGTCGTCAAGAAAGCCTTTGGGATAATCATCATTTTGGTAGGTATCAAGATGATTCTTAACAAATGACGTTAACCAGAATGGTCGAAATTTAGCTGTATCTCTATGAATTTAAACTACTTATACGCTCATTTAACCTGGTTTTTGAGGCGATTATTGCTCTTAAAATCGTCAGATTCAACCTTAAATCTGACAGATTTAAGGTTAAATCTATCAGATTTAAGGTTGAATCTGACGATTCTAAACTTGAATTTGAGAGATTCAAACTTGAATCTGACAATTTTAAACTTGAATTCGAGAGATTTAAACTTGAAGTTAAGGTATTCAAACTTGAAGCTGACGATTTTAAACTTGCATAGGACACTTTCAAACTTCAATTTTGAGATTTTCAATAAGATAAATCGCATTCCAAGCCTTATACCATATACCTTTATTCCCTTTATACCATCGAAATGAATACCCTAAAAGAAAAGATTAAAGCCCTTGCCAAGGAAAATTCTCCTTTGATAATTTCCATTCGCCGCCATCTTCATCAAAATCCTGAATTGTCTTTTGAAGAATATAATACTTCGGCTTATGTTTCTGAATTTCTAAAGCAACAAAATATTCCACATAAAACGGGTGTTGCCAAGACTGGAATTGTGGCTTTAATAGAAGGAAAGAATCCTGATAAAAAAATGATTGCCCTGCGCGCCGACATGGATGCGTTGCCGATTTTGGAAACTAATAAAGTGGATTATTGCTCCAAGAATAATGGTGTGATGCATGCCTGCGGACACGATGTGCATACTGCGTCATTATTGGGAACGGCAAAGATTCTTAATGAATTAAAAGGAGAATTTGAGGGAACAATTAAGTTGATTTTTCAGCCTGGCGAAGAGCGGATTCCGGGCGGTGCTTCCATGATGATTAAGGAAGGTGTTCTTGAAAATCCTGCTCCTCATGGAATAATAGGGCAGCATGTAATGCCCTTTATTGATGCCGGAAAAGTGGGCTTTCGCGAAGGGATTTATATGGCTTCTGCCGATGAAATTTATGTTACCGTCAAGGGCAAAGGCGGTCATGCTGCCATGCCTCATCAGTTGATTGATCCTGTCCTGATTTCTTCTCATTTAATAATCGCTTTGCAGCAAATTGTCAGTCGCAATGCGAACCCTTCCATGCCTTCGGTTCTGTCTTTTGGAAAAATTATTGGGAATGGCGCAACCAACGTTATTCCCGATGAAGTGAAGCTCGAAGGCACCTTTCGCACCTTCGATGAAACATGGCGAATGGAAGCTCACAAACGAATGAAAACTCTTGCCGAAGAACTTGCAAAAAGCATGGGCGGCACCTGCGAATTCAATATCCTGAAAGGCTATCCTGTTTTGATTAATGAAGAAAATATCACCCGCTCTGCACGTCATCAAGCCGAAGAATTTCTTGGAAAAGAAAATGTGGAATCCCTTCCGCTCTGGACTGCCGCCGAAGACTTTGCATCTTATGCCCAAATAATTCCAGGCTGCTTTTATCGCCTCGGAGTCAGGAATGAAGCACGAGGAATCATATCACCAGTTCATACCTCTACTTTCGACATTGATGAAACGGCTCTTGAGACTGGAATGGGGCTGATGGCGTGGCTTGCCATAACTACTTAAAATTACACCAATAAAAAAAGGCTCCCGTTTCCGAGGAGCCTTTTTAAGCTTTATTTTTTAGAGATAATTATTATTTCGTAATAATCATCTTGTTAGTTAACTTTGTTCCATCAACAGTCAGTGTATAGAAATATACACCAGCAGCTAAGTTTTTAGAATCTAAGGTGATATTATATTTCCCTGCATCTTTTCCACCTTCATTGACAGAAGTTAGAATTCTACCCGCAAGGTCAGTCACATTCAATGTTACTTCGTTAGCTCTGTTTCCTAATTGATAAGCAATGTCAGTAGTATTATTGAAAGGATTAGGCATATTCTGGAATAATTTTATACCTAAAGATTTGTTTTCCAGAATGCCTAATGATCCTGTCAAATCAAGGAAAGAAATAACTCTAAAATCCTGATTGTACCATAACCCATCACCAGCATCAAAAGATCCTGAGTTATTACAATCGTAATAAATAAGATAACCATGACCAGACGGTATTAATGAGTCAAATCTTGTATAAAAAGCCATACTATTTGGCACAATTGTATCATAAGAAGTTAAGAGTGCAGCAGCAGCAGTTGAGGTTCCGCAATGTTGAACCCATGGATAACCTGCAAGTACTCCGAATGTATCAGCTTTTGCTCCATAATATTTTAACCTAACAGCATATTTTTTAACACCTGAAGGAAGAGTGTGGGGAAATGTTGATGATGTATTATTAAAATTAATAAAAGAAGAATATAACCAGTTATTATTACCAGTGTTTGCAAGGGATAAGGAATTACTTGCTGGAATATACATAGTATCAGAAAAAAGTATAGGAGTAGTGGTATCAGGATAACCAGCAGCACCCAAATTACCAGCGGCATTGGTAACATTAATAATTTGACAGATTAATGTATCGTCAATACCTGACAAATTTTGTTGCCCTCCTTGTATAAAAATAGAATCAATTGTCACACCTGTTACATTTGAATAATCATAAGCTGCATTTGGCCAGGTAAGTCCATTTACAAATGGATCAACTAATGAATCAAATGCTACAATAATATAAGTAAATGAAGTGTCATGAGCTGAAAGTTTATAGTTTGAATTCATATCCCACATAAATGATGGCTCATTTCCGGTAGCTCCATAGGCATCAGAATAATAAAACCCGGAGTTTGGATTTCCCGTAGCATTTACACTATCTGCAAAATAATAATCAACAGTAACTCCATTCAGATCTTTTTCATGAGAAGAATTTCGAGGGTATAAATTTTGATTGGGTGAATTCAGAGGCCTGTGATACTTTGTTCCAGCAGGGTAAACAGCGTTTGTGGTCTGCGCATAGGCACCACTCAATAGTAGCATGGCTACAATAATTACGTAAATTTTTTTCATTTCTTTAATTTTTTATTATTAGTTATTTAAATATTTAATTCTCTTTTGAGGGTGCTAAATTACCATCTTTTTTTTAAATGACCAAATTTTTTTCTTTTTTTCCAATATTTTCTTTGATTAAGTAAAGTCTTAAACCTGTCTTGAGTTTATCAAAAACCCTTTATTTTAGGGCTATTCAGGATAGGTTATTAAATTTTTGTTTCTTTTCTGATAATGACAAAGGGGCTCAATAATTTTTCTTCAAAACAGTTATAAATACATAAGATTAACGGTTTATTAAATGTTTATGAAGGTCCGTGTATGATGTTCGTTTTGTAAATTCAGTCCATTTTATTCAGGCATAAATTAAATTTTATCTAACTTTGCGCCGTTAAAAGATACAAACTAAACATTGATGAATCAGCAAAAGATAAAATTCAACACTAAAAAATCTCCTGATTTTATAACCGAGTTAAGAGAGCAGGTGAACAATTATTTTACTGATAACAAGATCTCTCCACATGCCAATTTTGCTATGGTCATGAAGACTATAATTTTGTTGGGAATAACTTTCGGGGCTTATGCTTTAATTCTCACTAATTGGTTTGCGCCATGGCAAATGCTTTTACTGGCTTCACTGATAGGAGTTGGCATTGCTGGCATCGGTTTTTCAATTCAGCATGATGCTAATCATGGCGCGTATTCCAAATATCCGTGGGTGAACCGGATCCTTGGGTTGACCTTGAATCTGATCGGTGGCAATGCATTTACCTGGAAGATTCAGCACAATGTTTTGCATCATACTTATACCAATATTTATGATATGGATGAAGACCTTGATGCCGGCATTATCGTGCGTCTATCGCCGAATGCGCCTTATCGGAAATTCCACAAATACCAGCAATACTTTGCCTTTGCAGCTTATAGCTTAGTTACTTTGAGTTGGTTTTTGATAAAGGATTTCAAGAAAATAAAACGTTATCATGGCGGCAACAATGAGGGTTATCAAAAAACAATTCCCTCCTCCGAATGGGCGATATTAATCCTCTCCAAAATCCTTTACATTACTTATGCCATCGTCATTCCCTTGTTGGTTTTGAATATTCATTGGTGGCAATTTCTTATCGGCTTTTTAGTGATGCACTTCGTTACGGGGATACTGCTTTCGGTGATTTTTCAATTGGCTCATGTGGTAGAAGGTCCTGAGCAACCAATGCCTGATGAAAATGGTTTAATTGATAATTCCTGGGCTATTCATCAGCTGGAAACTACTGCCAACTTTGCCCGCAACAGTAGACTAATCTGCTGGTATGTGGGTGGTTTGAATTTTCAGATAGAGCATCACTTATTCACCAAAGTTTGCAGTATTCATTATCCGGAAATAAGTTTGATAGTAAAAGAAATTGCAATGAAACATGGAGTTC
>JABDAW010000095.1 GCA_013288905.1 Bacteroidota bacterium
CACCGCTATGCAAGCGAGTGTCAAAGCTATGCAATAAACCCTCGCGGAAGTCGCATTTTGCTCTCCAAAACACCTAAAACGCTGATATTCAATACCAGCAAAAAATGAGAAAAGTGACTTTTGCCTCATTCAAAAGGTAATCTTTATTGTTACCATCTGATAACCACCTTCCCCATCGTGCTTCTGTTTTCTAATGCTGCATGAGCTTCGGCTAATCGAGCTACAGGATATTCTTTTCCGGCACGTGGTCTTATCAATCCTTTCTTTTGGAGGGCTAATAATTCATTCATTATTGTGAATAAAACTTCCGGTTTGTTTTCAGCTACCTTCAACATATTCACTCCTATAATCGCTTTGGAAGCCATCATCAATAATCCCGGATGATAAAAACCAAATTGTAACATTTTACCAATTCGAATGACAGGATTCGAGGTACTTAACAGTTCTGATCCGCCGAGACAAATTATTCTTCCGCAAGGACCTAATAACTTCACGCCGTCACGGATATATTTTCCTCCAAGAGAATCAAATATTACATCAATTCTTTTATTTCCAAGAATCTTTTTTATCTCTGATCTGTAATCCGCAGTCTTGTAATTTATGGGATGATGCACGCCAATGGATTTTAAATAACTGACCTTCTCATCAGAGCTGCAAGTCCCGAAAATAACAGCCTTCCGTAGCGTAAGCAACTGTACGAATGCAGTGCCCAAGCCGCCGGCAGCAGCATGAACCAGTACATTCTCTCCTTCAAAGACAGTAGTGGCTTTCATGCAAGCAAAATAGGCAGTGCAATACTGTGTAATCAATGAAGCAGCGAAGGTAGCAGGCATATCCTCAGGGATAATTGTGGCACCACTTTCATCAATCACCACATATTCCGAATAGCCCCCGAAATGGGTAAAGGCAGCAACCCTGTCACCCTGCTTTAATGTTTTCACCTTGCTGCCAATAACATCAATTCTGCCCACGACTTCATAGCCCAGCACACATGGCAGTGGCGGACAATCCTGGTATATGCCTCTTCTCGCCATGACATCGGCAAAGTTTAATCCGAAGACTTCAACTTTAATTCTTACTTCATTTTCTTTTGGTTCAGGCATCGGCGATTCTCTGATTTCAAATGCCTCATTTGCTTTTCCGTTTTTGGTTAGATATATTGATTTCATATTCTATGATTAGAACGCAAATATAGGATATTGGCACTTCAGTATTTTGACATTAATTTGTAATGCGTTTGATTTTTGTTTTGATCTTTTCTTATGTTTGCACCCTCATATCAATACAATTAAACAAACCATGAAAAATTTATTTGACCAGGAAACAAAAACAGAAGTGATCAAAAGGATTGATCAGTTAAAACCTAATTCTAAAGCCGATTGGGGCAAGATGAATGTGAACCAGGGATTGCGTCACATGTCTATGGCATTTGACATTGCTACCGGAGAAATTAACCCTACACCTGCCAAACCTGTGGGCATGCCAAAGTGGCTGTTGAGATATTTTCTTTTGAACGTGAAACCACCTAAGGAAGGGGCTGAGACATTTATAGAGATGAATACAGTAGCCAATAATGTTAATCCACTTGATTTTGAAACTGAACGACTGAATCTGAAAAACAAGATTGATAAATTTGTCAACGGAGCTAAATTGATTCCTGAGAATAAATTGGTTGGCAAGTTCAGTAAAGAAGATTGGGGAAAGCTTAATTACAACCATACGGATCATCATTTGCGTCAGTTTGGCGTTTGATAGTATCCTTTATTCTTTGTGAGAAATGGTTTATCCGGTCATTCATAAATCAACTTTAAAATTCCTTAAGGAGTTATCCGAAAACAATAATCGCGATTGGTTTAATGCAAATAAATCGCGTTATCTTGATGCATTTCAAGATATGTGTTCTTTTGCTGATGGTTTGATTTTGGAAATGAATAAACATGATAAATTAGAAGATTTATCTGGCAAGAAAAGTCTTTATAGAATCTATAATGATGTCCGCTTCAGCAAAGATAAATCCCCATATAATCCTCGATTTGCGTTTGGAATGCAAAGGGCAACAAAGCTTCGTCGGGGTGGTTATTATGTGAATATAAAGCCAGGAAATTCTTTTCTTGCATGTGGATTTTTTTCTCCCAATCCTGATGACCTCAAAAGAATAAGAACGGATATAGATTTGAATGCCGATAAATGGAAAAAGTTATTGAATTCAAAAAGCATTAAAGATAATTTTGGAAAATTGAGAGGAGAAACAGTTACCACAGCACCAAGAGGATTTCCAAAAGATCATCCGGCAATAGATTTATTGCGACATAAACAATTTCTGCTAAGACACGATTTCAAAGATAAAGAAATTACCTCTGAAAACTTCTTGAAGGCAGTCAACAGAATTTTCAAATCTGTAAGACCCTATTTCGATTATATGAGTGAGGTTTTGACTACTGATCTTAACGGGGAACTTATTGTGTAAATATTCTCAGGAACATTTTGGAATAGGAGTACAACTCACTACAGCCAACTATTTCGTAATTTTGCCCGATAAATCAGAACAATGGAAATTAATAGTGCGTTATTAAATAAGTATAGCATCCAAAGCCTCGCCATTCAGCATGTCTATCACTTCGCGTTCGTCTGCAACTTGCATTGCAGGAGCGTTATTATAAGAATCAACTGCAATGACATATTGCCCCAGCCGCTTGGCTGCAATCACAAATTCTTTGCCTAATTCACCGGAGCCAAGAAGCAGGATTTTCTTCGTCATAATTAATCTTTATGGAATCTATCTTTCAACTATAGCCTTGATTTGTTGAAGCAGATAAGCAATACCTCCGGAAGAATGATCATAACCTTCCTGATTCGCATAGCCTTGTTGCGCCCATGTAAATTCAGTTTGATTATTTCCCTTATCAACCAAGGTATAAGTGACCAAAGAATAATTCTCCGGCTTGTCTTCCAAACCAGTGAAGGCACTCCAGTAGCGATAGCTCAAAGATTCATTCAAAACATTGGTTTGAACGACCCCTTTATCGCGGTACTTGATGCCATTATATTCTCCTTGGAATATAATATCGCTGCCCGCTTTCCAATCGGTAATCGTCTCTGTGCCGAACAGATATTCTTTAATGATTTCGGGGTTAGTCAATGCTTCCCAAACCATTGAAGGTGCGGCATTGATGAGAATTGATGGAGATACTTTTAAATCGTGATTCATATTAATTTGTATTGTATTAAACTATTTTGTTTTTGAACAGGTGCGCAAATCTATTTCTTTTCAGGAATACTTTATTGCTATAAATTAATGTCCATTGTTATTCTCCATTTCCAATTAACTTTGCGCCCTATAGATTAAACCATGATCCCTTCCAAAATTCTTTTGATTGATGATGAACCTCAACTGCGGCAGATGATTTCGCGCCTGCTGGCGTCAGAAGGTTATGAAGTAACACAGGCTGATACTATCAAAGTTGGCTTGAAGACTTTGGAGAGAAGCAAATTCCCATTGGTAATCTGTGATGTAAAACTTCCCGATGGAAATGGCGTGGAAGTTACCAAGATTATCAAGGCTAAATTCCCCGAGACAGAGATCATTTTATTCACTGCTTTCGGCACTATTCATGATGCTATTCAGGCGATAAGGAATGGCGCTTATGATTACCTGGTCAAGGGCGATGACAACAATAAAATCCTTCCTTTGGTGAGTAAAGCAATGGATAAAGCCATGCTTCAATTCAAGGTGAAGGAATTGCAGAATAAAATCAGTCTTCAATTTACTTTCGAAAATATCACCGGCAAATCTCCGGTAATTATTGATGCTCTTGAAATGGCTAAGAAGGTTGCCCCCACTGATGCCAACGTCTTATTGACGGGCGAAACAGGCACTGGAAAGGAGGTCTTTGCTCAAGCTATTCATTCCGGCAGCAACAGAAACGGGAAGCCTTTTGTGGCGGTCAATTGCAGTTCCTTTTCCAGGGAGATTTTAGAAAGCGAACTCTTCGGTCATAAAGCCGGTGCCTTCACGGGTGCTGTCAAAGATCAGAAAGGCTTGATAGAAGAGGCGCATTTGGGAACTTTATTTCTTGATGAAATAGGCGAGATGTCTCCTGATTTGCAAGCCAAGTTATTACGTGTCCTTGAGAATGGAGAATACCTCAAAGTCGGTGATACCAAGCCTCACAAAGCTGATGTAAGAATCATCGCTGCCACCAATCGCAACCTTAAAGAGGAATGCGACAAAGGCAATTTCCGCATAGATTTATTCTATCGCCTCTCTGCTTTTCAAATCCATCTGCCTCCATTAAATGACCGCAAGGAAGACATCAAAGAACTGGCGAATAATTTCCTGGAAAGATTTGCCATAAAGCTCAATAAACGCTTCACCGGCATGGATGATTCCTTCGTCGAAAAGCTCAAGGCGCATCATTGGAGAGGCAATATCCGCGAACTCAAAAACGTGATTGAACGTTCCTGTATCCTTGAGAATTCCGACCATCTGACCGCCCAAAGCCTGCCTCTCGAATTCCAGATTCATAACAATTCTGCAGACCCCGGCTCCATATATCTGTTGAGCGAGGTGGAGAAAAATCACATCCTGAAAATCCTTGCCTACACCCATGGCAACAAGACCAAAACTGCCGAATTGCTCGGCATCGGCTTGACGACTCTCTACCGGAAGCTGGAGGAATTTAAGATTGGCTAAAGGAATATTCATCATCGTCTTGTTGCAGCTCCCCAAAAAGGTCGCTATCACAAGACGATGAAAGGAAAATTAGAAGGCATCCATTTTAAATCACTTGCTAATAGTTTCTGCTATCTGTGGAATATTTGGGTGTATGACAAATTGCACTTTGCAGCAAATATTTTAATGTCGCTTGTCATTCCGACGAAGGAGGAATCCTATTGAAATATGGATAAGATTCCTCCTTCGTCGGAATTGACAAGCCACAACTTGGTTTATATAACCCGACAGTCATTATATATATTTCCATAATGATTTTGACCATACCAAAACTTGAAGAAAGATTCATCATGATAAATGATTGCATTTCAAAGTCGTGGAATTTATTCATCCTAATCTTTCATGCCATTAAAAAAGTTTGTATAGAATTCATCATAGTTAATTACCCCATTCCAAAGATACGTGATACATTAGTCAGTACAATTCAAACCATTCCAGAACTTTGGAGTGAGGCAACGGGTACTCGTCATGCCATTCCAGAACTTTGGAGTGAGGCAACGAGTACTCGTCATGCCATTCCAGAACTTTGGAGTGAGGCAACGGGTACTCGTCATGCCATTCCAAAACTTTGGAGTGAGGCAACGGGTACTCGTCATGCCATTCCAGAACTTTGGAGTGAGGCAACGGGTACTCGTCATGCCATTCCAGAACTTTGGAGTGAGGCAACGGGTACTCGTTGCCTCACTCCAAAGTTCTGGAATGGCATGACGAGTGCAGATGCTATTAATCCATAAGTTTTATGCGGAATGAGCCATTATTATGACTTCCAAAAAGAGTTTTGGAATGGGGTGAACCATATTTACTGTTACAATACAGAAGTTTTATTTGGAATGAAACAGTATTATGAATTCAAAAGGAAGTAAGAATCTTGGAACCTAACACCTGAAGGGTATAAAGTCGAAAGTCGGGTTTCCCATCCCGCCAGGTTTTGACCTCTTGCGAATTGATATATCAAAACCTGGGAGTAGAAAAACCTCGCAGGAACGTGGCTTTGAATAAGCTATTCGCAAGTTTTTTCTTTCATCGTTGTGTGATTGCGACCTTGCAGAGGCGCAGCAACACGACGATGATGATTCAACTAAATAGCTCGTGAAAAAATTGGCTTTTCGCCATTATCAATATTCCGAAGCAGGTGAAGGTCAAAAGCGCGGCAAACATTGCGGATGAAATGACGACCAAGTGGCGTAACTTCAAGGCTTTCTTTGTCCCAGGTTACGAAATTATCTTCTTCCAATTTCTTTAATTCAGGGAATGTGAATTCTTCAAGCAATGGTAAATGATTTGGATTGAATTTAGTCTTTCCCTGGCATGCAATATCGAGAATATATTTCTTGAAATCAATATCTTCTTCTGAAAGAAAGAAGCCTTTGTTGACCGCCAGTTCATTGTTGTTTATTGCCTTGTAATAATCTAATAAAATCTTATCATTCTGCGCAAAAGCATTGCCGGTATCACTGATGGAGGAAACGCCCAAGCCCAATAGAATAGCTGTTCGCTGAGTAGTATATCCCATAAAGTTTCTGTGGAGCCATCCTTCTTTCCAGGCAATATAAAGATCATCTTCAGGCAATGCAAAATGATCCATCCCTATATCATAATATCCACTCTCGGTGAAGAGTTGCTTGCCAAGACGATAGAGTTCAATTTTTTCTTCATTGGTTGGCAAATCGTTCTCGTCAAACAGGCGTTGCCCCCTACTCGTCCAAGGCACATGAGCATAACTATAGAAAGCAACACGATCAGGACGAAGGGCTATATTTTCAAGAATGGTCTTCTCCATTCGATCCCTGTTTTGTAAGGGAAGACCATAGATTAAATCGAAGTTGACAGATTTATATCCTATCTCTCTTGCTGTTTCAGTGGTATGTTGTACCCGCTCAAAAGGTTGGATACGATTGATGACTGTCTGGACTTCGATATTATTATCCTGCACACCAAAGCTGACACGACGAAAGCCCAAAGAATAGAGGGTTTCCAGATGCTCTTTGGTAGTATTATTCGGATGCCCTTCAAAACCAAATTCATGTTCTGGATGAATGATGGAAGACTCCAAAATAGTATTAATTAATCGTTTCAGATTCTCCGGAGAAAAGTAGGTCGGCGTGCCTCCGCCTAAATGAATCTCCCTGATAACAGGGGCTTCATCCATCAAAGCTCGATAGAGACTCCACTCCTTCAGAATGACGGTGAGGTATTCCTCTTCGACACTATGATTGGTAGTAATCTTCTTATTACAACCACAAAAAGTACACATAGACTCGCAGAAAGGAAGATGCAGATAGAGGCTTATTCCAGCTTCTTTGTTGAATTTATTGAACTGGCTTCGAAGAGAATCCTTCCATCTATCCATGTCAATGCCTTCCTTCCACACAGGGACTGTAGGATAGCTGGTGTATCGCGGCACTTGGATGTTATACTTATTTAATAACGCACTATTAATTTCCATTGTTCTGATTTATCGGGCAAAATTACGAAATAGTTGGCTGTAGTGAGTTGTACTCCTATTCCAAAATGTTCCTGAGAATATTTACACAATAAGTTCCCCGTTAAGATCAGTAGTCAAAACCTCACTCATATAATCGAAATAGGGTCTTACAGATTTGAAAATTCTGTTGACTGCCTTCAAGAAGTTTTCAGAGGTAATTTCTTTATCTTTGAAATCGTGTCTTAGCAGAAATTGTTTATGTCGCAATAAATCTATTGCCGGATGATCTTTTGGAAATCCTCTTGGTGCTGTGGTAACTGTTTCTCCTCTCAATTTTCCAAAATTATCTTTAATGCTTTTTGAATTCAATAACTTTTTCCATTTATCGGCATTCAAATCTATATCCGTTCTTATTCTTTTGAGGTCATCAGGATTGGGAGAAAAAAATCCACATGCAAGAAAAGAATTTCCTGGCTTTATATTCACATAATAACCACCCCGACGAAGCTTTGTTGCCCTTTGCATTCCAAACGCAAATCGAGGATTATATGGGGATTTATCTTTGCTGAAGCGGACATCATTATAGATTCTATAAAGACTTTTCTTGCCAGATAAATCTTCTAATTTATCATGTTTATTCATTTCCAAAATCAAACCATCAGCAAAAGAACACATATCTTGAAATGCATCAAGATAACGCGATTTATTTGCATTAAACCAATCGCGATTATTGTTTTCGGATAACTCCTTAAGGAATTTTAAAGTTGATTTATGAATGACCGGATAAACCATTTCTCACAAAGAATAAAGGATACTATCAAACGCCAAACTGACGCAAATGATGATCCGTATGGTTGTAATTAAGCTTTCCCCAATCTTCTTTACTGAACTTGCCAACCAATTTATTCTCAGGAATCAATTTAGCTCCGTTGACAAATTTATCAATCTTGTTTTTCAGATTCAGTCGTTCAGTTTCAAAATCAAGTGGATTAACATTATTGGCTACTGTATTCATCTCTATAAATGTCTCAGCCCCTTCCTTAGGTGGTTTCACGTTCAAAAGAAAATATCTCAACAGCCACTTTGGCATGCCCACAGGTTTGGCAGGTGTAGGGTTAATTTCTCCGGTAGCAATGTCAAATGCCATAGACATGTGACGCAATCCCTGGTTCACATTCATCTTGCCCCAATCGGCTTTAGAATTAGGTTTTAACTGATCAATCCTTTTGATCACTTCTGTTTTTGTTTCCTGGTCAAATAAATTTTTCATGGTTTGTTTAATTGTATTGATATGAGGGTGCAAACATAAGAAAAGATCAAAACAAAAATCAAACGCATTACAAATTAATGTCAAAATACTGAAGTGCCAATATCCTATATTTGCGTTCTAATCATAGAATATGAAATCAATATATCTAACCAAAAACGGAAAAGCAAATGAGGCATTTGAAATCAGAGAATCGCCGATGCCTGAACCAAAAGAAAATGAAGTAAGAATTAAAGTTGAAGTCTTCGGATTAAACTTTGCCGATGTCATGGCGAGAAGAGGCATATACCAGGATTGTCCGCCACTGCCATGTGTGCTGGGCTATGAAGTCGTGGGCAGAATTGATGTTATTGGCAGCAAGGTGAAAACATTAAAGCAGGGTGACAGGGTTGCTGCCTTTACCCATTTCGGGGGCTATTCGGAATATGTGGTGATTGATGAAAGTGGTGCCACAATTATCCCTGAGGATATGCCTGCTACCTTCGCTGCTTCATTGATTACACAGTATTGCACTGCCTATTTTGCTTGCATGAAAGCCACTACTGTCTTTGAAGGAGAGAATGTACTGGTTCATGCTGCTGCCGGCGGCTTGGGCACTGCATTCGTACAGTTGCTTACGCTACGGAAGGCTGTTATTTTCGGGACTTGCAGCTCTGATGAGAAGGTCAGTTATTTAAAATCCATTGGCGTGCATCATCCCATAAATTACAAGACTGCGGATTACAGATCAGAGATAAAAAAGATTCTTGGAAATAAAAGAATTGATGTAATATTTGATTCTCTTGGAGGAAAATATATCCGTGACGGCGTGAAGTTATTAGGTCCTTGCGGAAGAATAATTTGTCTCGGCGGATCAGAACTGTTAAGTACCTCGAATCCTGTCATTCGAATTGGTAAAATGTTACAATTTGGTTTTTATCATCCGGGATTATTGATGATGGCTTCCAAAGCGATTATAGGAGTGAATATGTTGAAGGTAGCTGAAAACAAACCGGAAGTTTTATTCACAATAATGAATGAATTATTAGCCCTCCAAAAGAAAGGATTGATAAGACCACGTGCCGGAAAAGAATATCCTGTAGCTCGATTAGCCGAAGCTCATGCAGCATTAGAAAACAGAAGCACGATGGGGAAGGTGGTTATCAGATGGTAACAATAAAGATTACCTTTTGAATGAGGCAAAAGTCACTTTTCTCATTTTTTGCTGGTATTGAATATCAGCGTTTTAGGTGTTTTGGAGAGCAAAATGCGACTTCCGCGAGGGTTTATTGCATAGCTTTGACACTCGCTTGCATAGCGGTG
>JABDAW010000096.1 GCA_013288905.1 Bacteroidota bacterium
GCATTCTCCTCGTAAGGCTACGCTCATGTCTCTCGCGTGCCCCGGGCTTGGTCAGATTTATAATAAGAAATATTGGAAAGTGCCGGTGATATATACAGGCTTTGCCATTCTCGGGTACTTTATCTATACAAATAATCAGCAGTATCAACTTTATAAAAACCAATTTAAAACACTTAGTGATACTACCGCCACGGGTCATGCTTCATTAGTTTCCTATTTTCAAAATCTATATCCTAATGTGAATATTTCTGACATTGCCACTGAATCTCAATCTGCAAGGGATTATTATCGTCACAACAGGGATTTATCCTGGATATTGACAGGTTTGCTTTATATTATTAATATTGCCGATGCTGATGTGGACGCTCATTTATTTTTCTTCGATGTCAGCGATAAACTTACCATGAATTGGAAACCTACATTATACCAGGATAGCAACCTCCGGAACTATGCCGGACTCTCTTTTAAACTTAATTTCTAAAATATAAATACTATGAAAATTGCATTAATCGGTTATGGTAAAATGGGCAAAGAAATCAAAACTGTTGCCCTTGAAAGAAAACATGAAATCGTCCTCGAAGTGGATGATCACAACAAGGATATTATTTCCTTGGATGATCTCCGAAAGGCTGATGTAGCCATCGAATTCACGAATCCTGGAGGAGTTGTCGGAAACATTCTTAAATGTTTTGAGGCAAACATTCCAGTGGTCGTCGGAACTACAGGATGGCATACAAGATTTGATGAACTGAAAGAAATTTGTTTAGAAAAAAATCAGACAATGTTTTATGCCTCTAACTTTAGCATTGGCGTAAATATTTTCTTTCGTCTCAATGATTTCCTTTCTAAGATCATGAATAATTATCCTGAATATGATGTCTTCGTTCAGGAGATTCATCATAAGCATAAGGTTGATTCCCCAAGCGGCACGGCTATTACGCTTGCAAATCAGATTGTAAAAAATATGGACAGGAAAGATAAATGGGTCAACAAGGAGTCTGACAATATCAGAGATTTAGAAATTAAATCGGATAGAGTTGATGAGGTTCCGGGCACTCATGTTATCAATTATTATTCACTGGTTGATGATTTGGAATTGACTCATGTAGCCAACAGCCGCAAGGGTTTTGCTGTCGGTGCTGTCTCTGCCGCCGAATGGGTTCTCGGTAAGAAAGGAGTCTTCGGAATGGACGACTTGCTGAAGTTCTAAAATTTTTCTACGGCTTGATTTGGAGGAGGTAATAGATATTAGCTGGTCTGCTGCCATAAGGTTGTTCATAAACATCCGTATAATAAACAAAAGAATTATC
Organism: Bacteroidota bacterium; assembly: GCA_013288905.1. Taxonomy (GTDB): domain Bacteria; phylum Bacteroidota; class Bacteroidia; order AKYH767-A; family JABDAW01; genus JABDAW01. The sequence continues at coordinate 1,311 of JABDAW010000096.1, forward strand.
ATTTATCCATTTAAAATTATAGGGCAAAATATCATCATAATGGATAACGCATTTCTTATGCGTCTTTAAGTTTTCAAATCCGATATTTCCAAAAATACCCCATTCAACAGTTCCCTGGATATATCCCAAATTGATATAGGAAGGTGAGTAAACAGGCTCGCTTACCAAGGTATCAGTGATTCCTTTAAGTTTGTTTACGATAAAATAATTACAAAAGCGAAAGGCACATTGTTCTATCAAATAGTTTTTAAGTTTGCTATTATAACCTTTATAAATATAAATTTCCGACCTCTCTTCATCGCCTCCAATCGAATCCTTAAACACCACTTCCTTCCCATTATCCAACGGCAATTTCAGCACACCATTTACTTTATGAATCTTGGAAGTATCCAAAACAAAATCATCCTTCGGAGGCAAGCCATGCGAATAATAATAAACACTATCACATTCCTTTAATATATAGTCCTTGGTGTCTTCGATGACTTTGAAGTTTTGCGCATGAACGCCAAAAGCCACGCCGAGCAGGGTAAGAAGTAACAGTGGTAGGTGGGTTTTCATTTATTATTTGATTTGGACAAGGTAATATTTATTAAAAGGACTTGTTTTGATCAAAACTGATTCATTATTAATCCACTTATATTGATAGGTAATCCAAGCGCGACATACCTTTTCATACTTATTATTTAATATAACCCTGAATATATTTTTCGTCTTAATATCTCTTAAAACAATTCCTTCCTCATAAGGTTTATACTCCACAAAATTGTTAATACATCTTTCATTTGATGGAGAAAAGGATGGTAAATTTTCTAAAGTATCAATATATCCATAGCTATTATTAATAAGGTAGGCTCTAAAATCCATACAGCAATAATAAATTCCAACTAAATAACATCCATTAATTTTATTTAGACCATAATAATTACATGTCAGAATTTCACCAAGATGTTCCAGCGTTAAGGTATCCCCAAACTCTATATATTTCCCATTATTTAATGCCAATTTCAATATTCCATTCTTATGATTATTAATAGCGGTATCCAAAACAAAATCATCCTTCGGAGGCAAGCCATGCGAATAATAATAAACACTATCGCATTCCTTTAATATATAGTCCTTGGTTTCTCCGATGACTTTGAAGTCTTGGGAATGCGTGTTATTCCACAAAAGAAAGAGGGAAAGAAATAGAAAATATCGTAAGGGATTCATGGCGTAAAAGTAGCTATTATTAAGGATTTCGGAACTCATTTATATTATATTGCTATTTTTGCCACGATGAGAAATAATAATGGAACATTGACTGGAATGATAAGACCAATGCTTTGGAATAATATGGAATCAACAACAAAAGTAGCAGCAATTTTCACGGGGAAAATCATATTCCCCACAAAGATTTCCATAATCATTGCGAAGAATGACATAACGTTCACAAACATTCTCACAATGCCTGTGAACGTTTCCATAATTATCACAAACATTCTCTCAATGTTCGCGAATATTTCCACAACCATCACGAGCATTCTCATAATATTCACGAATATTTCGATAATCATCGCGATCATTCTGAGAACCTTCACGAACATTATGACAAACGTTGTGGGGAAAATGATTTTCCCCGTGATAAATGCAATACTATTTGCGATGATTATTGAAATATTTACAATTCATCTTCTGCTTCCCAAAACTGAAATCATACTCTTCGAAAACTCCATACCATTTGTATTGGATAATTTAATAATTCCCAGAAATAAATTCCATTAATTCACCATGAAAGTATTAATCAAAAAAATCATTATCACCTTGCTTCTAAAGGATAAGACACATAAGCAGGTTCGCGACTTCGCCCGCAAGAGTTCTACCTTAGCTTCAAGAAACTCTGAAGAACTTCCTGACATGAAATTCACAACAGGTGAAATGACCGGACTATGTGATACCGGCGATGAAATAGCAAGGGAAAGAGCATTGCTAAAGATTAGATTGAGGACTTTGACTGTAATGGAAAAAGATAACAGGATTTCGATATTAAATGAGCTTGGAAGATGGGTAGGAATAGTTCAGGGAATGCCTGGACTGACGCGGGCTTTGGTAATAAAAATGGGCTGGAAAACAAAATCTGTCGGCACCAAAAATCGTGATGAATTGATTAATTCCAGCCCTGTTGTGAGTAAGATAAATCAAAATACCAGCAAGACCATTCACCTTGATTTATTGAATTCTAAAACCAGGAAAAAAGATAAGCCTTATGGTGCCAAAGGATGGATGCCTTTTACACAAATAGGCGGGAAGAAACCAATAGACCGAAGCAAGATGAAAGGTGGTATCCCACGCGGCAAGATGAACTATTCAAAGACCTTTTCAGTGAAGGATATTGGCAAGCAATTTCATATCTGTTTTGTATGGTATGATGGCAAAGATATTATTGGTCTCGAAAGCCCTGTTTATACTTTTACAATTATATGATGTTCCTTACAAAAAGTAACCAGAATTAATACCTGACTTTTTGTTTTAATTTGCGCCACATAAAAAATAATTATATAACTATGAAATATTACCTGACATCCATTCTATGCCGTAGTGAAGGATTTGCAATCCTTATCGCATTTCTCCTGATTTTTACCTCATTTTCCGATGCTCAAACCAAGATGCTGACGATGGAAGATGCCATTGTCAAATCGCGTACAACCCTTGCACCGCGCCGCTTGCAGCAATTGATGTGGGTGAAGGGAACGAATGATTATACCTACATTGATACCGCTAATTACAAGGAAGTAATCCTTCGTGGAAATGCAAATGATAAAGGAACAAAAGAGTATCTTGATTTAGCTTCCTTTAATGCTGAATTAAAGAAATTAAGTCTTGATACGATGAAGCATTTTCCAACGATTTCTTGGAAAGATAAAGACCATTTTTCTTTTGAATACAAGAAGAAATTATTGAATTATGATGGCAAAGAAAAGAAGCTTGTTATTGAAGGAAACAAAGACTTGGGAGATAATGCAGAGAATGAAGAAACAGAGGCAACGACGGGCGTTGTGGCATATACTGTTGATAATAATTTATATATTTATAAAGATAATTCCAAGATTCAAATAACCAATGAAACGGATAAGAACATCGTAAATGGAAAGTCTGTTCACAGGGAAGAATTTGGTATTTTTAAAGGAACATTTTGGTCGCCAAAAGGAAATTATCTTGCCTTCTATAGAATGGATCAGACGATGGTTGATGACTATCCTGTGATAGATTGGTCGAAGAAACCTGCAAAAGCAAATATCATCAAATATCCTATGGCTGGCGGCACGAGTCATCAGGTGACAGTTGGGGTTTATAGCATTAAAAGCAAATCTAAAATCTTCTTAAAGACCGGCGAACCTGCTGAACAATACCTCACAAATGTAGCATGGAGTCCCGATGAGCAGCATGTCTATATTGCGGTCTTGAATCGGGATCAGAATCATCTTAAATTCAACTCTTATAATGCCACAACAGGCGACTTCGAGAAGACTTTATTCGAGGAGACGAATGATAAATATGTGCAGCCCTTGCATCCGATGTTATTTGTTCCCAATCATCCTGATTTATTTGTTTGGGAAAGCTGCAAAGATGGCTACAATCATCTCTATCTTTATGATGTAAATGGAAAGCTGGTTCGCCAACTGACAAAGGGGAATTGGGAGGTTACGAATGTCTCAGGCTTCGACGCAAAAGGGGAATATATTTTCTATTCTTCAACAGAAGACAGCCCCGTCAATCGTCAGTTTTATAAAGTTAATTTGAAAGATGGATCAAAGACACAATTGACGTTTTTAAATGGAGTTCATACGGAGATTTTTAATGAGAATGGAGACTATTTTTTGGATAACTTTTCAAGTATTGAAGTACCTCGGGCAATATCATTAATTAATAACAAGGGAGCGGTCTTGCAAAGCCTGTTAATAGCGGAGTTTCCACTCAAAGGCTTTCTGTTGGGCAAGGAAAAAATCTTTCATATCACCAATGATCATGGGGATACTTTATATTGCAGGATGTTTCTGCCGGTAAACTTTGATTCCACAAAGAAATATCCTGTGATAGATTACCTATATGGAGGACCGGGGGTACAATTAATTACGAATACTTATCCTACCGGCAATGACCTTTGGTATCAATACATGGCAGAGCATGGTTTTATCATATTTACTTTGGATAACAGGGGCAGTGCTAATCGCGGCAAAGCCTTTGAACAAGCCACTTTCCGTAAGCTCGGCACGGAAGAAATGCATGATCAACTACGAGGTGTTGAATATCTTAAATCCTTGCATTATGTGGATGCAAATCGTATGGGAATTCATGGATGGAGCTTCGGCGGATTCATGACTGTTTCAATGATGACTCGTCATCCAGGTATATTCAAATGTGCCGTGGCTGGTGGTCCCGTGATTGATTGGAGTTATTATGAAGTCATGTACACCGAGCGTTATATGGATACTCCACAAGATAATAAGCAAGGCTATGATGAAAGTAATCTGCTGCATTATATTGCAAATCTAAAAGGAAAGATGCTTTTGATACATGGCACTGCCGATGATGTTGTCGTATGGCAGCATTCCTTGATGTATCTCAAAGCTGCCGTGGATAACGGGGTTCAAGTTGATTACTTCACCTATCCCGGTCATCAGCATAATGTCCTGGGCAAAGACAGGGTGCATCTGATGAATAAGATTACCGATTATTTTATGCAGAATCTATAAAGAAGAAACTACGAATATGAAATGATTGGGAATTTGTAACGCTAATTATAATTGTATCCGCTTCAGGAAAGCATCCTTGATCCGCCGCGAAACGTCTATTTCCGAGCCATCGCTCATCATTACACTACCGCCATCGCCTTTGGTATATTTCTTAATATGATCAAGATTAATGATGAAGGATTTATGGATGCGAAAGAAATTATAATTCAATAAAAGTTCTTCAAACTCACCAAGCTGACGAGTAGCGGTTATCGTTTTCTTTTCTTTTAATCGAATGTTGGAGTAGTTTCCGTCGCTCTGAAAGGAGATAATATCTACGAAATCAACAAACTCAAAACCTGACATGGTAGGCACTGTAATCTTGGTAAATGCCTGACCAAAATGCTGGGTTAATTCCGCAAGTTTTGATTTCTGCTGCCCATGATTTGATCTGTTATTAATGACTCTTGCCACAGCCTCTTGCAAATCTGAAGGGCTTGCTGGCTTTAATAAATAATCCACCGCACCCAGCCGAAAAGCCTCAACAGCATAGCGATTGAAAGCAGTAACAAATACCACTTCAAAAGTAATATCCTGCATCTGCCGAAGCATCTCAATGCCTGTCTGCCCGGGCATTTCAATATCAAGAAATACCAGGTCAGGATTTAATGAATCAATCAAAACAATAGCCTGTTTGGTATCCTCGGCTTCACCAATAATCTTCACTTGCGGCACAAATTTCTCAATCAGTTGCTTGAGATATTGTCGCCCCTTCATTTCATCATCAACAATAATTGCATTAATCATATTTTAAGGTATTAGGTATAGGGGAATAGGGTATAGGGGTATAGGGTATAGAGGTATAGAGGTATATTGTTGTAATTTAATTTTTATCTTGGTCGTCATCGTTCTGAATTCATATTGTATATTATAATTATTTCCTTATACCTTATAGCCTTATACCCTTATACCTTATTCCCTATACCTTTAATCATTCTGTGTAATAATAACCTTAACCCTTGTGCCAAGCGGCTTTCCATTCATTGCATCTTTTAAATCTTCAATGATAATTTTACTGTTTCCATTCTCATCCAGCAATCGAAGACGATTTTCAGTAATGGATAATGACATACTTTGATGATCAGTTTTCTTCTCCATACTCATCGTCAGTTCTCTGCCAACTCCATTATCTTCAACTATAACTTCAAGGGGAGCATCGTCATCTTTCCTGTTGAATGAAATCAATAATTTCTTATCGCCATCCTTCCGCATCAGCCCGTGTTTAATGGCATTCTCGACAATAGGTTGAATAATCATTGCCGGAATTTTATCCATCGAAGGAACAACATTTTCATCATACTTAATCTCAAATTCAAAAGCATTCTGGAAACGTAATGATTCTATCTGTAGATATAATTCAAGAAACTTTATTTCCTCCTGAACAGTGATCCATTTCTTCTCCGAATTCTCCAAAATCCTTCGAGTAAGTTTGCTGTATGTATCAAGATACTTGAAGGCATTTTCATTTTCGTTATTCAACACCATCTGCTGAATAGAGTTCAATGAATTAAACATAAAGTGAGGATTCATCTGCGCCCGCAAAGCCTTCATTTCACTCTCCGCAAGATTCTGTTTATAGAGATAAGCCTTTCTCTTTCGATTCACATTAAACAGCACGCCACCCATAATCAATATTACTGTAAATGCTGTAGAAGAAATTATCAATCTATTCTTCTCTGCCTTCAATTCAATGTCCTTCTTTTCCTGCTCTGCTTTTGCGGCTGCTTCCTTTTTATCATAGTCATATTGAAGTTGGAGTTTCGCCATATTCTTTTCATTCTCCTGATTAAAAACTTCTGCATAAACATCATGGTACTTTTCTTCATTGCCAAAGGCAGCTTCAAAGTTTTTACGCTTTGCATTAATCACTGCAATGACACGGTATGCCAATATCAACTCTTGTTTCAAATCATTCTTTTTAGCAATCTCAAGACCTTTGGTTTCATATTTCAGAGCTTCAGGAAGTTTGTTGAATATTTCATAGATAGACCCGATATTAATATTCGCATCAGCAATACTTAATTCATTTCCGGTTTCTTCACTCACCTTCAAGGCACTAAGATAATTTTTTAAAGCTTCATCATAATATTTCCCTTCTTTAGTAGCAATCTCTTTATAAACCCCGCCAATATCAAGATATAGACCAGAGATTTCATCTTTTAAATTTAATTCCAAACTTATCCTTAAAGCCTCATTATAATTTATCAGGGCAGTATCAAGTTTGCTTTGCTGAAAATAAATAGTCCCAATACTACCGTAACAACCCGCCACGCCTGCAATATTCCCGACAGACTTAAATAGTTCTAATGCCTTCACATCATTTTCCAAAGCATCATCGAATTTATGCATGCTGGTATAAACATTCCCGATGCTGCGATATGCATCAGCCATTCTCGACTTGTTTCCCATTTCTTCCCGGACCTTTAATGCACTCAAATAGTTTTTCAAAGCTTCCGCATAATTACCCTGATTGTCATAAATCGCACCCCTGTTTTGGAATGCGTTAGCAATAGAATTTTTATCACCAATCGCAACCCCAATATCATATACCTTTTGATAACATTCTAATGCAGAATCAAGCTTGCCGGTATAATTAAAATATGCACCAATGCAATTATAAGCGTTCCCTATTCCCTTCTTATATCCGATGGCTTGAGAAATTGACAATATCTCATCAGCATATTCCTTTAATTTATTAATATTATTAGAACTGTATTCAGCAGCGAGGTAGTATAGAATTGTTGCTTTGGTAGTATCAAACATAGCTGGAGCATTAATTCCAAATTCCTTTTTCTGCGCTTCAAATTTCTTTAGTTCGTCTTCGAGCGAATCAATTTTATTTTTGTTTTGGGAATAAACATTCACAATGAATAAAATGAACATTAAAGTAAGTAATCTATTTGTTGGCTTCATTTTGCAAAGAAAGGAAATATTTTAGTAAACCCAAATTGATTTTCTAAAACATACAACAATATAGTTTAATGTTTAATGACTGTCGGTTTGTATAAACCAAATTTTGTCTTGTCATTCCGATGAAGGAGGAATCCTATCCATATTTTAATAGGATTCCTCTTCGTCGGAATGACAAGTTTACACAGTTTTTATACTCTAATTATATTGTTGGTATAAATAACCAGACAGTCATTAAAAAGAAATCATTCCCGCAATGGAAAGGAAAAATGTGTATATATAAGGAGTAGGATTCCTATTTGAAATGTAGTAAAAAGTTAGGATGTGGCAAACGGCTGTGATGAGGCTGTAATAACTTGTCAGGTGTGGGCTAATGGAGGTGATTAATCAACAGTAACTTCTTAGGGTGGCATAAATCATGTGATTTATGCCACCCTAACTTCTTTATGCAAAAAAATCATGTGATTTATGCCACCCTAAGAAGTTAGTGTATGGCAAATCATGTGATTTATGGCATCCTAACTTCTTTATGCAAAAAAATCACATGATTTATGGCACCCTAACTTCTTTATGCAAAAAAATCACATGATTTATGGCACCCTAAGAAGTTAGGGTGCCATAAATCACGTGATTTGCCAGCAGGAAAATACTCGGGAAATGCCAAA
>JABDAW010000097.1:0-4925 GCA_013288905.1 Bacteroidota bacterium
GATGGCTTAATTCAATTTTGCAACAATCTTATTCATGGTTTTCTCAAAAGACTTTTTATTATTGATTTTACATTCCCAAACGGTTATTACTTTCCATTTTGACTTTCGTAATTCTTCATTCACTCTTTTATCCCTTTCAATATTCTTATGAATTTTCACTTCCCAAAATTCTTTGTTGGTAGAAGGCATACTTGCTTTTTTACAATTCTTATGTCCATGCCAAAAGCAACCTTGTATAAAGATTATTGTGTTGTATTTCTTCAAAACAATATCAGGTGATCCTGGTAATGACTTTTGATTTTTTCTATAACGAAACCCTTTTGAAAAAAGAAACTTTCTAACTAGAATTTCAGGCTTGGTTTCTTTCCCTGAAATCTTCGACATGATTTCGCTTCGTTTCTCGTTTGAAAAAATATCAGCCAAGATATTTGACTAAATGTTCTTTGATATTCTGGGATTGAATATAACTGAATCTTGGAGGCAAAGCATTGCCAATTAACAAGGCGAGTTTTGTAATTGGAATATCCTTTGGAAATTTATATTTAGCAGGAAATGATTGAAGCAATGCCGCTTCCCTTGCGGAAATACAACGGTTTTGTTCTGGATGTAAAAATCTTCCTTTGGAAGGATTCAAACAACCACCAGTAATTGTTGTTGAATGAACATCCCAACGCAAACGACCATAAACATCATTAAATCCGACATTCAAACCTTCATGACATTTCAATAAATATTTCTTAGGCAAATCCTTTCGACTTCCTCCATCTTTTGGTGTAAGCTCAATTCTTTTTTGAACCATTGAATTATGTGTTGGAAATATCTTATGAATCGGATCTTTAGAATTTTCCGGCAATGGTAATTTACCTATAGCTTGCCTAACTGTTGCTTTTACATTTAAAGATTCAGCAACTTTTATTTCGCCAATTCGAGAACCAACTAATACCAACCTTCTTCTACTTTGTGGAACTCCGTAATCCTTTACATTCACAACTTTATAATCAACTTTATAATGAAGTTCATTTCTCAAAATATCAACTGCCTTTAAAAACAAATCATATTTAATAAGAGCAGGCACATTCTCCATCATGATAGTATAAGGCTTCAAACCTTTTACTAACCGAACAAACTCCATCACCAAATCATTCCTGTCATCCTCAACTGGCTCAACTCTATTCAATCTTCTCATGGATGAAAACCCTTGACATGGCGGACAACCGGCTAATAGATGAATTGTTTTTCCATTAAGTTCTCTCTTAATTTCAGCAATAGATACTTTACGAATATCCCTTGTAATAACAGTAGTATCAGGATGATTTAATCGGTAAGCCTTAGAAGCAATCTCATCAATCTCAAAAGCAATTTTCGTTTTGAAATCGGCTTGATGCATCCCCTCACTTAGTCCTCCTACACCGCTGAAAATATCAATTGATAAAAGTTCCATCACTTATAAATCTTGAATTCGTTTATCATTAGGATTGCGGTCTTTCAATAAGTCTAAATAATCTTCCCATTGTTTCAAAGCTTGAGAAATTAGCCCATCCCAAGTAAGAACCAAAATATGGTCTCTTTCTAATTGCGAAATTCTTTCTCTAATAGCATTAATATCTTTAAAATTATCTCCTATTACATATGCTGTTTCAACGGTTCTAAGAGTATTACCCGTTTCCTTATGTAGAGCATCTCTAATATCCATAACATAATAGTTTATCCTATCCAAATGATCTCTATCAATAGGCACACCTGGTCTTAAAAATTCTACAAGCAATAAATTAGATCCAGAGGATAATGCCATATCAACTCTTCCATTGAAAGGTTCATAATTTAGATTTTTAACTCCAGAATCTTTAATTATATTTTCGACACCTCTTTCTTTTTTAAAACTTTCCCATTTTGGATGAATAATCCAAGGGTGCTCGTAAATATAGTCCCTTACTTTGTTTTCTAATTGCTTGTGATTTATCCTTTGTTTAAGCTCCCCAATTGCAAGGATTTTTGTTTTAACAGATTCAGCAATATTAAGTGCAGTTAGAAAGTCAGCTTCAGATAACATTTCTAATAATTTCATCTCATCAATATTTGGGGTTTGAGAAATTTGGGTTATTAATTCTCTTAATCTTCCCTTCTCCCAAAAGTTCAAAATATCATTACACCAATCTTTGAACCTTTTTTGTCCTAATCTTTCAAAGGAAGCAATTTTCAATAAAACTGATCTTACAACCGCTCTTTCACTTGCCGGTAAATTACCTAATCTTTCTTTAAACTCACCTAACTTCTCTTCTAATTCCTGTAATCTTTTTTCAGAACGCCTTTGTTTCCAAATTGAACTTAAAAGTTTTATCCTTTCAATTCCCCATTCTTTAATATGTTTTCCTAATTCACCTTGTAGATTTATTCTTTGTCTTTCAGTTGCAATTAAGTCGTTACTACCTGTATCAATAAAATCCATAATCACTTGCCCTGTAATATATTCTAATCCCATTTGCCCTGAAATGCCACCAGCGATATCAAAGAAGAATGGCTTTTGAGCCATTTTACCTTTCGCAAAAATGGAAATTCCTCTTAACTCTTCCGTTTCAATGGGTTCTTCATAAAAACCAATTCTCCATTTAATCTCATAGGTTTGAAATGTTTCTATTGCCCACCCTTTTTCATCAGTTCCAGTTTGATTAATTATTTTTATTTTATCCTCTTTTGAAAGGTCTCTTGGGAAAACGAATTCTAACTCTTTTGAGAAGTTATCAGGCAATGTATTTCCGTTTACCGTTATAGTAAAGTCATCTGCAATTTGTGTAAGTAAAAAACGTCTTGCTAATTCTTCTTTGAAAATATCAATGTCAATTGAAGATGTATCAAGTCCTTTAAGAGTGACTATAGTTCCATAATTTTTTGTCCTTTCGGGATCGGGTTTCTGATAATTTAAAACCTTAATTGGTTTATTTGGATTGTCCTTTACATCGTATTCAAGAATCTCAACAATGTCCATTTCAAAGGAAGTTAATTCACCATTAGCTTTTGAAATTGTTGTTATCTCAATGGTTTTAGCAATGCCAAAACCAGAGAACTTTCCAATACCTTTTCGCCCTAAAATAGGTCGCCCTTTTTCTTCTGAAACTTCTTTCCCAGTATCTTTTCTTCTATCCCTGCCAACTGTCAAAAAAAAATCTTGACATTGCGAGAAGTTCATTCCAACACCTCTGTCTGTAATTTTGATGTTTCCATCCTTTATTAAAATCTCTACAATTTCCGAATCTGCATCCCAAGAATTGGCAACAAATTCTGAAATTACATCAACAGGTTTTTGATACATCTTTATTCCAAGATGATCTATGACCTTCGGCTGAATGATAAGTTTTAATTCTTTTTGCGTACCTTCTATTTTTTCTTCCATGCGCCAAAATTACATAAAATTTGATAACAATCTCCAACAACTAAAAAAGCCCAACATCTCTGTCGGGCTTTCTTCCTTATTTTTAAGCAGAACTAAGAATTACATCATTCCGCCCATTCCTCCGCCCATGCCGCTCATATCTGGCATTCCGCCTCCACCTTTTTCTTCTTTAATGTCTGACGATCCCGCATGTGCGGGACTGTCGTTAGTAACATTCCTGCGATTGAAGCTGCATTTTCTAAAGCAACACGGGTTACTTTAGTTGGGTCTATAACGCCTGCTGCAAAAAGGTTTTCATAAACCTCTGTGCGGGCATTGAAACCGAAATCATTTTTACCTTCTTTCACTTTCTGAACCACGATAGAACCTTCAACACCGGCATTGATAACTATCTGACGAAGAGGCTCTTCTAAAGCTCTCTTCACGATAGCTACGCCTGTAGTTTCGTCAGCGTTTTCGCCTTCTAATTTATCAATCGCAGAGATCGCACGGATGTATGCAACGCCTCCTCCTGGTACGATGCCTTCTTCAACGGCAGCGCGGGTGGCATGCAATGCATCATCAACACGATCTTTCTTTTCTTTCATCCCAGAGCCGCAGGATATGCATAACGTATTGCTCCGACGGATTTGCAATCCGTTGCCTTCTCACTAAGGATTTTCAATCCTTTTATTTCGTTTTCCTTTTGTCTCCTATCCATACACATTTTTTCAGCTACTAAAGGGCGAATATACATTATTTTATCTCCCGCTGGTCGGGATGTTCCGAAACCCTCGACATTCGGGGATTCTTTGACGTATGCGCTGGTCGGGATTTTTAATCCCGTCCCAAGAGTTTTGAATTTGCAATTCATTTTTCGTATTGCCCTGTACATAATTACCGTTGCTTCCAATTGCTTTCCAAGCCGATAAAATCTTCGAGATGATAGATAGAATCTGCAAAAGAAAATAAAATAGTTCTGTCATCTACAATGGTATGTTTTTTCCTTTTCTCCACAGAAAGTTTTTGCAATTCGGGAAAATACTTTAATGGAGTAATAATGATTCTGCCATCCTCCAATTTTATGGTAATTTTTCCTGGTATGTCGAAGGGTATTTTTTCGATACTCATAGTCTTATTTTTTAATACGCTTTTCATTTTTATTTTAATTTTATTGTTGTTACTTTTTTACCTGCTTTTACTTTGTTAAATGTGTCAATTAACAGTTTCTGATTTTCTTTTATAAGTCTAATTGCTTGTTTAAGTTCAGCGTCAGTCAAACTGCCTTTTTCCGCCACTTCCAATGTCTTTAACCAAATTTTTGCAGACCTTTGTCTGTTACCTTTTTCTTTAGCAACATGAAGATGGGGAGGTTCATTCATAGCATCATAAGCAAAGATATAAAAGGTAAAAAATTTAAAGACAGCTATTTTAGGCATGTGAGCAATTCATTTCATTCATCAATAATTCGGTTTTATTTTCAAGCGACAAAAATACACAAATAAATTAACGTCAAAACAAGTATACGTAAATTTAATCCTCATCGAATATCATCTGT
>JABDAW010000097.1:4935-9419 GCA_013288905.1 Bacteroidota bacterium
ATCATCTGTATAAACCCAAGAAATCTGTTGTAAAATTTCCTCCAAATAACTTTTCTCAAGAACTATTTCCCAAAAATTCCAGAAAACCCCACCGAAAAAAATTACAAAATAAAAAACACAAAAATCACCGGTATTTGCCCTCTGAAAATAAGTGTTTTAATTGTATATCAACAAGTTATAATCACTGTTTTCATTTCAGGATTTTTGATTGTTCTTGCAGTCGCGGCGCTTGTTCTTGCAGTCGCGGCGCTTGGTGGAGCATCCTGTTTCGTTGTTCTTGCATCCGGGTCAGTTGGTGGAGCACCCGCAGCGGTTGTTTTCGCAGTCGCGGCGGTTGTTTAAGCATCCGGTTTCATTGTTTAAGCACTCGCGGGCATTGGTTAAGCATCCGGTTTCATTGTTTAAGCACCTGCGGGCATTGTTTAAGCATCCGGGTTGATTGTTATTGCGTCCAGTTTCATTGTTCAAGCATCCGCGTTGGTTGTTGTTGCGTCATGTTTGGTTGTACTACCATCCTGTTTTATAAATAATAAATTATGCCTCATTTTTCGTACTTCCCATTCCATATTTATTTTCTCATTATTGATTGCAACCGATATACTTTTCTGTAACTTCTGAATAAACCTTTATACCATATACCTCTATACCATTATTCCCCTTATCTGATAATCTTTCCATTGGAATTCCTAATTTCGCACCATGCTAACAGAAACAAAGATTCCAAACCCTGCTAAAGAGGACAGGAAACAAGAGATTATCATTCCTGAAAAAATCTTGCTAAAGGCTTATAATTTGATGACGACCGCAAGAGCGATGTCTGATTTATATGAAGAGCGTTCTGCCATCACAGCCAAGTATGTGCATGCCTGCTCCCGTGGTCATGAAGCCGTGCAGTTGGCTCTGGGCTTGCAATTAAAACCCCAGGATTACCTATCAGCTTATTATCGTGATGACAGCATTCTGTTAGGCATCGGCATGAAGCCTTTTGAATTGATGTTGCAGTTGATGGCAAAGCGAGATGATCCTTTTTCAGGCGGTCGAACTTACTATTGCCACCCAAGTCTAAAGCGCGATGATATGCCAAAGATTCCGCATCAGTCATCCGCTACAGGTATGCAAGCCATCCCAACAACTGGCATAGCAATGGGCATTCATTACCTGGAAAGTCAGAATATTTCTCCCTACAAAGGCGACGATAAACCAGTGGTGATTTGTTCGATGGGCGATGCCTCTGTTACGGAAGGGGAAGTGTCAGAAGCTTTTCAGATGGCAGTTTTGCATCAATACCCCATCATCTATTTTATTCAGGATAATGAATGGGATATTTCCGCAAATGCAAAGGAAACAAGAGCAATGAATGCTGCCGAATACGCAAAAGGCTTCAAAGGTTTGGAGGTTCGTTCGATTGAAGGCAACAACTTCTTCGAATCCTATAAAACACTTTATGAGGTTATTCAAATAGTTCGTAAAGAACGGCGACCATTTTTGATTCATGCCAAAGTACCTTTGCTTGGACATCATACCTCCGGCGTGAGAAAGGAATGGTATCGTGATGATTTGGAGGAAGCTTTAAAGAAAGATCCGCTCCCTATATTTAAGAAACAATTAATTGATTTGGGCTTTGATGAAAATGTTTTGGAAGATATTGAAGCCTTATCAAAAAAGATTGTTCTCGAAGATTTTGAGAAGGCTTATAATTCAGAAGACCCGCGACCCGAAGATTTATTCACACATGATTTCGCCCCTACCCCTATCACCGAAGAAAAAGGTGAGAGAAGCCCCTCTAATAAGGAACCAACGGTGATGGTTGATTGTGCCCTCTTTGCTATAAAAGAATTGATGGCAAAGCATCCTGAATGCCTGCTTTATGGACAGGATGTCGGCGGAAGATTAGGTGGAGTCTTTCGTGAGGCTGCTACTCTCGCCAAGACTTTTGGTGATGATCGTGTATTTAATACTCCTATCCAGGAAGCTTATATCATAGGAAGTACTGTTGGTATGTCTGCTGCCGGATGTAAGCCTATTGTAGAGGTTCAGTTTGCGGATTATATCTGGCCCGGCTTGAATCAATTGTTTACAGAAGTCAGCCGTTCTTGCTATTTATCGAATGGCAAATACCCTGTGAGTTGTATCATTCGGGTGCCTATCGGTGCTTATGGCAGTGGTGGTCCTTATCATTCGTCAAGTGTAGAGTCCGTCCTTGCAAATATTCGTGGTATCAAGATTGCTTATCCCTCCACCGGAGCTGATCTAAAGGGCTTGATAAAATCTGCTTACTATGATCCAAATCCATGTGTAATATTTGAGCATAAAGGTCTTTATTGGTCAAAGATTAAAGGTACTGAAGAAGCTAAAACAATTGAGCCTGATGAGAATTACGTTATTCCCTTTGGTAAAGCAAGAATGGTTCAGGAAATTAATCCAAAAGAGGCGCAGGTAAAGGGTTTACAAACCATGACTGTTATCACTTATGGTATGGGTGTCTATTGGGCAAAGAATGCATCCAAGAAGTTCCAGGGGCAAGTTGAAATCATTGATCTTCGCACTATCCATCCTATTGATGAAGTTGCGATATTTACTTCAGTCAAGAAGCATAACAAGTGTTTGGTAGTTACCGAAGAACCTATATTCAATACCTTTGCTCAAAGTCTTGCAGGACGCATACAGAAAGAATGTTTCCATCACCTTGATGCACCAGTTTTTATAATTGGTTCGGGGAATATGCCGGCTGTTCCTTTGAATTCTTTATTGGAATTCACCATGCTTCCGAATGCCGATAAGGTTGCTGTCAGGATGAAGGAATTATTGGCTTATTAGACAAACTGTTTAGTTATGAAGTATGTTTATGAGTTGTCCCCAAACTCATAGACATACTTCATAACTCATAACTCCTTCAAGAACTTCCCTCTTGCAATCTCGGTATTGCTTCTTACCTTAAAGAAATCCATTTACAAATCATCTTTATCAATGCCAGCCTGTTTAAGGATTTCATAGAATATTCCTTTTGACAAATCCTTTTTGTGCATAGGGATTACTGCCTGATGCTTAGTAAAAGGATGCTTATAGATATGATGACTTCCTTTACTACGTTTCAAAACAAATCCTTTTCGTTCTAAAAGTTTAATGAGTTCCTTTGGCGTGTAGGAGTGGACATCGCTCATGCCGTAACTGTGATCGAATATTCCAATGTATTCTGATCATCAGGAATCGGTTCGCCGTCTTCAATCAGGCATTCCAGGAACAATTCAATTGCCTCCTTTGCATGTTCGATAGCTTCTTCTACATTATCGCCGCATGTTACGCAGCCGGGCAAAGAAGGCACCCTTACGGTGTATCCGCCCTCCGGTTCTTTGTTTAATAACAACTTATAGGTATGTGTTTCCATGCCGCAAAAATACAAAATAATTGACAATTGATAATGTACAATTGACATTCTGGGCGTTGTCAATTGTCAATTAACAATGAACTTCCCTCTTGCAATGTCGCTATTACTTCTTACCTCATAGAAATAAATGCCTGCGCTCCAGGTGGAAATAGAGATGGTATTATCAATGCCGGTAAGCATTTCTTTATAGACTTCTGTGCCGAGAAGGTCGGTGATTATTAATTGCTGATTGGGGGAGGGGATGGATTGATGGATGTGTAGAAGGGTGGTGGCGGGGTTGGGATAAATGCTTACTGAATATGGTTGTGTATTCTTCATTTTAACTCCAGTGGTAAATGATGAATTAACACTCACGTAAGCCATCATATTTTCAATTCTCATTATATGATATGAAGAATCGCAATAGCTGCTCTGGCATCCTGTTGAATCTGTAATTGTAAGACAAATAGTATAAATACCTGTATCAGTATATGTATGACTTGGATTGGGAAGAGAGTCAAAGTTTCCGTCACCCCAACTCCATAAATAATGAATAGGTGCAATTCCAGATACTGAATCTGTTATTAAATAATGGTGAGCTTGTGATGTATCTGGATAAAGCAAAAATTGAGCAGAACATACGGTATCAATTATATGAGTAGATATAAAATTTCCATATGTATAAGAAATGGATTCCACAATAATAGTATTCGAAACAGTATTAGTAGCAGTATTGATTATCCTTACTGTATTGGTTCCATCATTTGTAACATAGACCTTACTATTATCAGGGCTAACAGATATGCCCGAAGGTTGAGAACCTACTGAAATAGTTGCAATAATCGCATTAGTAGTAGCATTGATAACACTTACAGTATTTGAACCAGGGTTAGTAACATATACTTTACTTCCATCAGGACTAAATGAAACCTCTTCTGGACCACCATGACCCGCTGCAATTGTAGCCGTAACAATATTAGTAGCGGTGTTTATTATACTTATTGAACTATCCCCGCTATTCATGACGAATACCTTTGTTCCGTCTGGGCTAACAGCAATACCTTTTGGATTAGTACCTACAGTATTTGATTATATAACCATGTTCGAAAATAACTATTGG